>JBKCAB010000496.1:0-5126 GCA_046307935.1 Bacteroidota bacterium
TGATCGGCATGCACTTCATGAATCCGGTTCCGGTGATGAAGCTGGTAGAGATTATTCGTGGTTACTCAACGACAGATGAGGTTACCAATACTATCATGGACCTTTCTAGGAAGCTTGGAAAGGTTCCTGTTGAAGTAAACGACTATCCCGGTTTCGTTGCCAATAGGATTCTTATGCCGATGATCAATGAAGCGATCTACACGCTCTATGAAGGAGTAGCAGGTGTTGAAGAGATCGACACGGTCATGAAGCTCGGTATGGCGCATCCGATGGGTCCTCTTCAGCTGGCTGATTTCATCGGTCTCGATGTGTGTCTGGCAATACTCGAGGTACTGTACGAGGGTTTTGGAAATCCGAAATACGCTCCGTGTCCACTCCTGGTGAACATGGTTACAGCGGGTAAAAAGGGTGTAAAGACCGGCGAAGGTTTCTATTCATGGACACATGGAACGAAAGATCTTGTGGTCGCCTCGAACTTTAAAAGGTAAGCCGTTCGTAGCAGCGAATGCGGGTTTCATCGTGTTTTTAAGGTTATATTGAGTCGATCAGTGTTCGAAATATATCGAACACTCGAATTCGAAAATTTCCGAAATCGGTAATTTTCATCAATTTAAAATCCTAAACGGAAAAAAATCAGTTTTCGGTTCGATCCACTATTTCATAGTCACCACGCATCCTATTTCCTCATCATCTCCTGCACTGCGCGAATGAGCTGCTGATCCGTACCGTTCAGGAAATCACCGTAATCATTGTTCACCCTAATGTCCGGTTGCAATTCATGGTTCTCGACCAAGTATCCCTCTGAAACACTTCTCATTCCAACCTGTGGAATTCCAAAGACGGTGGATCCGTCGATCATCATTTCCCACCAAACCGCCGTGCCTGTTCCCGGAACCGGCATCCCGATAAGCGGACCGATATTCAGCGCCTTGTAGGTGTAAGGGAACAAATGTGCATCCGAATAATTCCCTTCACTCATTATCACACAGGATTTCTTCTGCCATTTCCATATCGGTTCACCACCCATATTCTTCTGTCCACGCGGCTCGAATTGCATATACATCTTTCCGCTCAGGAAGGTCGCCAGATCATCATGTAACCAGCCTCCTCCGTTGAATCGCGTATCCACGATCAGTGCCTCACGCTTATTCAGTTTTCCAAGTGCCTTGTCGAACACTTTTCTAAAGCTCGGGGAGTCCATGCCTTCCACATGTACATATCCAACTTTACCTCCGGAAACACTGTCCACGATCTGTTCGCAACGCTTCATCCATCGCTCATAAGCTAAGTAGTTTTCCTCCCAAAAGCTCAAAGGGACAACTGTTTCGTTCCAGCGTTTCTTCGAGCCCGGATCGTAATAAGAGATCAGGACCTTCTTTCCTGCTTTTCTGTTCAGTAAAGGAAGATAATTCATGTCTTTCAGAATAGCTTGTCCATCGATCTTTTCAATGATTATTCCAGGTTTAGCCTGACTAGCATGCAGAGTTAGCGGACTTTTATCCATAATCTCAATGATCTTCAGTCCGTCTCCAATGTATGCCCCATCAAAATAACAACCTAGAGCAGCGGTCTGGTCGCCGTCAGTACGTTCAAAATACCTTGCACCCGTGTGCGAAGCGTTAAGTTCTCCCAATAATTCTGAAAGCAGCTCAGAAAAATCAAATCCGTTAGTAATGGAAGAAAGCTTCTGTTCGTATTCCTTTTTATAGAAATCCCAATTAACACCATGAAGGTCCTCAACGTAGAATTTCTCGCGGGTTTGTCGCCAGGCATGCTCGAACATGTACGCCCGCTCTGCCGGAGAGTTCAGGTTCATCTCCCCTGACGAACCTATCGGTTTAGGGGTGCCGTTGGAGATGTCAAGCTTAAAAACTGTTCCACCGTTGTTGTAGTACATGAATTTGAATTCTTTGTCCGCGTTCAACGGTGATGGACTCATTCCCAGCTTTGCCAAGATCTTGGTCTCTTTCGTCTTGAATTTCGTTGTCCAGAGATCGAAATCCTTTTCAAAATTCGACAAATAATACATTTCCGTACCCTCATTGTTTATGACTACGTCGGATACATTTGAAGAATGAATGGTCAGCCTGACACGTCTGTCATACAATCCATCACGTTCGATCTTCAGTGGCTTGACCTCATCTTTATTTTCTTCATCCTTCTTCTTTTCATTTTTTTTCTTGGGATCGGCCTTGCTCTCGTCTGCTTTCTTTGTTGCTTCATCTTCAGCATCTTTCCATGCTTTGTAATCCTCCTCACTCAGTGTAAAACGATAGTAAGCATCTTTTGTCAGAAATACCGCATCAACATCAACCTGGGCACCCCAGCTTCCATGAGAGCGAAGACCATAACGATCTGTCGTGAAATAGATCATTTCTCCATCCATTGCAAACTTTGGAACTGAACTACCGTAACCACTTTGGGTAAGATTTATGGGAGGTTCCTTGCCGGATGCATCAACAAGACCTATATCCGTGTTCCAGCGCTCAAATTCAAAGAATTGGACGAGTAAATATCTGGAATCAGGACTCCAAGTATAGTATTGATCACCATCCGAATAGGAATAATTATAGGTCCCTGGTAAAACGGTACGTACAGCCTTAGTTTTAAGATTAATGACACAAATTTCCGTTCGGTCTCTCAGGAATGCTACTTCCTCCCCATTAGGCGAATACTTAGGGTCGAAATCCTCATCGGCTGTTCCAAGAAGTATTTCTTCCTTCAACAATGAAGAGCTAAAAAAGTGCTTTTCAGCATCATTCACCCTTAAAACTTCGTAGATGTCCCAAGAATTTTTCCGTTCGGCTGCAAATAGAATCTTTTTCCCATCAGGACTGAAAGACACATTGCGCTCCTGTTGCGGCGTATCCGTGATCCTTTTAGTGGTACCATATTCAACTGAGCTCACAAAAACATCTCCTCTCACTACATAAACGATCTCAACTCCATCTGGTGAAACAGCAAATTCAGAGGCTTTTCCACCTGTAGGAAGCGTAAGCACGTCATTCTTCGAATTATCCTTTCTGACCGTGATCTCGAGCTTTTTAGTCTCTCCAGAGCTCCATGTGTAAATTGAACCGTGATAACCAAAACAAAGCGTACCGTTATCACTGCTGCTCAGAAAGCGAACGGGATGATCCTTGAAACTTGTCAGCTGTTGCCCGTAAGCATTCCCATTGATATCACCCTTCCATACATTGAATGATCCGGACTTCTCTGTTAGAAAATAAAAAGTGCCGTTCTCACCGAAAACTGGATCACGGTCCTCACCTTCCCAACTCGTAAGTTTTTTAAAACTCTTATCACGCTTGTCATAAAGGATAATATCCCTTGTAACGGAGGAGACATGGTGCTTTCTCCATGGATCTTCATATCCCTTTTTATCCTGAAACAACATTAAATTCCCATCCTTGCTGAAACTCATTTCCTCAGCACTAATCGATAGAAACAGCTGTTCTCTTCCTCCTGTAATTGAAACTTCATAGAGCTCTCCAAGCATCGGATCGGGAAACTGAATGGCTCTGTGGTCATCAAGTCGGCCGGAATGATAAAGAACCTTGGAGTTCGTTAGATCGAATGTGTAAGGATAATCACTCATAGAATGGAAAGTAAGTCGCGTTGGTATGCCACCTTCACGATCAATAATGAATACATCAAAATTTCCATGACGGTTACTGGCGAAAGCAAGCTTTTTCGAATCGTGCGACCAAACCGGCATAAAATCGTGCGCAATGTGGGAGGTGATTTGTTTTGCTTCTCCGCCTTTTGCGTCAACGGTAAAGATGTCGCCCTGAAAAGAAAACGCTATGGTCTTTCCATCTGGTGAGATCGAAGGATAACGCATCCATTCCGAATTTGATCGGGCGATGAATGAAAATAAGGTTAGAAAAACAGGAAATACAATTCTCATGATTTTTGATTTTACAGTGAATCGAATAACTCCTCCATGACCATCCCTTCGGATGTTGGCATAGAGAAATCAAGCATGTAAGAAACAGTTTTGCTGATATCTATCTGCTCATATTTAGAACGTATGATATGTCCTTTCTTAAAATCCGGCCCTAAAGCAACAAGGTAAATGAGTCGACAACCTTCACATTTATCACCGTGACTTATGAAACCGTCTTTGTGTCCGTCTGGATGCCTCCCGTGATCATTGGTAATGAAAAGGGTTGTTTTATCTCTATAGACCGAATCCGACTGAATAAAATCCCACAACTCATTCGCGATCTGATCTGTGTTGCGAATGGCTTGAAGGTATTCAGTCCATTTGTTCTGATGCCCCTTAACATCCACTTCAAGTACATTGATCAAAGTGAGTCTAGGATGATACTGTCCCAAGATCCTTTTGGCATCCCTCCAATTGAGCTTATCCCCCGTATATCCTGAACCTTTACCATCAATACCACAATGCCTTGATGGATGAAATTCACCTTTCCAATCCTTGTTTTTGGTGTCTCCGAGTATATTCAGTTTGCCTTTGCTGGCAATTACCCATGCTTGAGTGGAATCGTATCCTTTCTCTCTCAGAAAGTAATGGAACATTCCCGGTAATTTTGGTAGCTCCTCACCGTTGTTCTTGATCCTTTGATAGTTACCGGTTGTAATCGCTGTATGACCCGCATTGGTGTGGGTTGAACCATTGTTCCTGAATTCCTTTACCAAAACACCCTGAGGCGCAAGATCATTTGCTAGGTGAGGAATATACTGACAGCTTGAATCTCCAAATGTCTCAGAATATCTTGGACCATCGATCACCAACACGATCACATATTCTGTTTGGAACTTTCTCTTGGGAAGGAGCGGATCCTGATCATACCGAAAGCCAAGGATCGTAACGCTGAATATTACCAGCACCGCAATCAAAAGCTTAAATCGACAAACTGACATCATGCAGAGCTATGGGAATTTTGGGAACTTTGAGAAATCCCTCTTTCTTTTTTCCAAGAAAGCATTTCGACCTTCTACTGCCTCATCTGTCATGTAGAGTAAGCGCGTCGCCTCACCCGCATAGACCTGCTGCCCAACCAATCCATCATCAATCAGATTGAATGCGAACTTGGCCATCTTAACGGCAGTCGGACTTTTGCTGAGTATTTCCTGACCCCATTCAAAGGCGACCATTT
>JBKCAB010000497.1:0-2982 GCA_046307935.1 Bacteroidota bacterium
CAATGCATACAATGCATTTCCTGAATTGGAATGTTATTACCGGGATCTTCATGAACCTGGCGCATACAACGGTCTTTCTTTCGACTCGTCACTTGTTGTTGAACAGGAAGATTTTTTTTCCCTTGTTGACTACCGCAGGAAATATGAGGTGTACGCCAAAGGAGTTGGATTGATCCATAAATACTACAAGGATCTTCAGATTGCCAATTTTGATACCCTGAATGTACTGAACGGTGATGAGCTTTTTTTCACAATTACCGGTTATGGTTTTGAATAGGCATGAGTAAGAATCCGGGTCAGTCGCCGTTGCGTTTTTCCATTTTTTCTGCTTTTTATCCTTTCAGGGGGGGTATCGCCCAGTTCAATGCTCGCTTATACCGTGAGTTGCAAAAAGTAAGCGCCCCAAAAGCTTTCACCTTTACAAAACAATATCCGGATTTCTTATTTCCGGGTAAAACCCAGCTCGTCAAGGATGGAGATGTGGCAGACGAGATCCCGGCAGAAAGGGTCGTTAATCCCTTTAATCCATTTTCCTGGTTCCTTGCAGTGACTCGGATCAGGAAGTGCGATCCGGATGTGTTTGTCACCAATTTCTGGATGACCTTTTTCGCTCCTTGCTTCGGTTTTCTGGCAAATTGGCAGCGAAGAAGTACCATCACAATTGGATTGATCCATAATCTGATTCCACATGAACCCCGGTTCTATGATCGTTTTATGGCAAAATTTTATTTAAAAAGGCACGACGGTTTCATTGTGCTTTCTGAAGCGGTTGAACGAGAGCTGCTGCTTCTGAGGCCGAATGCACGATACGTCAGACTCTTCCATCCATGGTATGACCACTTCGGGATGGCAATTCAGCAGTTCGAAGCACGTAGGCAGCTTAGGATCGATGAAAACAAGATCACACTTTTGTTTTTTGGCCTGGTCAGAGATTATAAAGGTCTGGATATTCTCATTGAAGCATTCAGTTACTTACCTGATAACTATCAGTTGGTGATCGCAGGAGAAGTGTATGGCGGAGATGAAGGGTACAAGAAAAGGATCGCGGAATCTGCAGCGGGCGACCGGATCATTTTTCATAACAGGTACATCGCAGACAATGCGGTTCCGGTTTATTTTTCTGCAGCTGATCTGTGCGTGCTTCCTTACCGTTCGGCCACTCAGAGCGGAATTACCGCAGTTTCTTTTCATTTTGAAGTGCCTGTAGTAGTTACAGATGTCGGAGATCTGCGTCGAACTGTAGAATCGGTCTCCGGAGGTGTGGTTGTTGATCGTTGCGATGCAAGTTTGATGGCGAAGGGCATCTTGAAAGCTGCAGATCCGGTATTCAGGAATGAATGCGTGGAAAAGATCCGCCAGGCAAAGAACAAATTCTCTTGGGAAATTTTCGCTGAAAAGCTTTTGGAATTCGCCTCATCACTGAAACAGAGCGATTAAACGGATATACATTACAACTTATGGCGAAATAGATACCATGTGATATTGATATTCACAAAGGTAAATTCTATATTTGCGGGCTTATTTGATAACTAACTTATTTACGAGATGCGTAACAAAGGATTTTTTTGGTTTCTGACTATACTTCTTACGGCAGTTTGCCTCTATCAGCTTTCGTTCACATGGGTGTCCACAAACATAGAAACGAAGGCGGAAAGAGAAGCAGACGAGCGGGTGGCTGAGTTGAAAAAGCAGGCTGCTCAGACAGGGGATAGTGCTCTATTGCCTAACGGAACCTATGTTCGATTCTTTGAATCTGACGGTGAAGAGATTGCGAAGGCAGCTTTTATCAATCAGATCCTGAAAGAAAAATCAGAGTCGAAAGTGTATCCAATCCTGGGATCTACTTTTTCCGATGTAAAGAAGCGCAGTCTGGCCTTCGGACTTGACCTTGTTGGCGGTATGTCAGTAACCATGGAGATCTCCATTCCGGAAATGATCAAAGGTTTTGCGCGTAACCCGAGAAGTCTTGAGTTTAGGAAACCTTACGACGTCGCATACAGGACGTACACTTCAGATGGTGGAGATTTCATTAAGCTTTTCCGTGCTCAAAACGCTAAGATCAATGGACAAGCGCTGGTAAAACTGTTCAATACTTCTGAACTGGAAGGTTTGGGTTACAAGTCCACCGATGATGAAGTAGAATCTTTCCTTCGAAAGCTGGCCGCATCCTCTATGGATGGAGTTGAGCAGATCATGGAGCGCCGGATCAACCAGTTTGGTGTGGCACAGCCAAATATTCAAAAGGATCCTTCGAACAACAGATTGTATATCGAATTACCGGGCGTACAGGACGAAGCTACAGTGGCGGAAAAGCTTCAGTCCACTGCGAATCTCCAGTTCTTTGAAACCTACTTCCCGGGTGAGATCACTGCGCAATGGCAGCAAGCATCCGGATTGTCACGCCAAGCGGAAACAGAAGTACAAGAGGAGCCTGATACATTGGCAGTAGCCGCTGCAGACTCTTTGGATACGCTCAAGCCGGAGAAGAAAACGGAATCGCTTACTTCGATCGGTGGCGGTCAGAAAGGCTTAGCTGATTATGTGAAAACTGCTGGAAACTTCGCTGTTGGTTATGTGACTCCGGAGGATAAGAGCGCAGTAGATGAAATTTTGAAAAGAAAAGACATTTTGGATGTTTTCCCTGAAGATCTGAAGTTCATGTGGTCTGCCGACATGGAAAAAGTGGACGATAAGACAAAGGAAAAGGCGTATTTCCTCTATGCGATAAAGGTTCCTGAAGACGGAAAAGCGAAAGTAGGCGGTAAAGATATCAAGACAGCAAGTACCGGTTACGATGATCAGAACGGTAAAATCACCGTGGACCTGACCATGACAGTTGAAGGTGCTGACAAGTGGGCCATGATGACTTCGGACAATGTAGAAAGGATCGTTGCCATTACGATGGATGATGTAGTTTATTCTGCGCCACGTGTCATCAATGCTATCACAGGAGGACAGACGCAGATCTCAGGGAGCTTTACC
>JBKCAB010000498.1:0-2697 GCA_046307935.1 Bacteroidota bacterium
CCTTCAGGCGCAGTAAATGTGCCGCTGAATGTACCAAATTCATTGGTGGTCAGTTTAAGCTCACTCACCAACTGGTAGTTGACATCAAAAAGTTTGACAGTTACTTGTTTTCCCGATTCGATCGTATGCTGTTCACCGGAATGCTTGATCCGGATCCCCTTGAAATGGATCTTTTGTCCTGGACGGTAGATCTTTCTGTCGGTAAAAAACGATGTTGTTGAATAGGCATTGTCGCGTTTGTAAGGTTTGCTCATGTAGAGCTGATGTGCCTCATTGTAATGTTCGTCACCACGCTGAAGATCGATCAACACGCTTCTGTATTCACCGCGACCTTTGATGGTGATCATTCCATTCTGATCCGTCTTGTAGGATTCTTGTCGTTTGAGCTCATATTTTCGGTTGGTGTAGTCATAATCCTGAGTAAACACTGAAGCATTGACATTTTTGAGCAAATCACCGGATGTGCGATCTGTCACCAAGAAATCATAGGCATCCGCTTCGGCATTCTTTCCGTAGCTGTAGCTCAGATCCGAAAACCATAAAGGACTGAATGCGACCGCACTGTTTATCAGCGGGAAATCAGTTGACGGAGAAGAGAGTAGCACGTACTGTCCGGTTTCTCTGGGATTCAATTTCAGCTCAATAGAATGTAACTGATGGTCTCCCGGATCCGGAAGCGTGCAGGACCAGCTTTCAATCAGCGGTTTATCGAGGAGCTCGCTGATAAGCTGATCATCGCTTTCGTAGTAACGATTCGTGAGAAAAAAATCCCATTCTACTTTAACCAGACGGAAGTGTACCTCTGTTATATTTTTGAACTTTAGGAGAAATTTTCCGGCTGTTGAGGTGGGATAGGCACTCTCAGCGGAAAGGCTCATTTCTTTCTGAAGGAGTTCTTTTTCTAAGGAGAGACATTGCTCAACACCGTATGTCCCGGGATACTTATCCCTAACACTGATACAGATCTCTTTTGCTTTCTTAAGTTCCCACTGCAGATCGGGCTTTTCCGGACTCCATCCTTTTCCTTTTTGTGCGTGAAAAAGGGCTTTTTTGTAGAGTATCTCTGAGCAGGAGGGATGTCCCTTGTATTTATCGGAAAGGCGTTCGAGTGCACCAAGGTACCATTCGTGTTTTTCTTCTTCCTTAGATTGTGTAAATACGAAATCGAGCCGAATGAGCTCAAGGTCGATCAATGCGGTTGGATCCTTGTCCTGTTGATGGTATTTGGTCAATTCTTTTAGGATTCTTACAGCATGCAATGTGTTGGATAATGAGTCATCCGAAACAGTGGATACCTGCAGAAATGTGTTCGCGTCGCCAAAATAGTTTTGTCCGCTTACTGAGAACTTATCTTCAGGTGTGCTCAGTCCTGACTCTGTATTTCGGAAAAAGTTAAATGCCCGATGGGCTAGAAAATCAAATAAGGTGGGACGCTGTTTATCGGTTTCCTTGAAATACAGGAGCATCTCTTTGAAGTCTGCAATATTGGTCATTTTGAGACTATCAGCTTTGGTAAGAGACAGCAGGAACTCATTGTGCACCTCGTGGAGCAATGTTTTAAGGTCCCAGGTACGGATATCGTCTTGTTTGAAATTGACTGTTTGGGAACGATCCAGAAAGCGCCATCGGTTACTCTCGTAATATCCCCAAAAGACATCTGCCGTAACAGAATGAATGATCTGTTTCAATGGGAACTTCACAGAATCTGACAGTGACTGAAGATCATTTAGTGAATTGATAAGGTCATCTTCCTGAAGATAGGTGTTGTACTTCATTTTATACATGACCGATCGCAGAACTTGCGGTGAATTGTTTTCTTTTTTGGCTTGATCAAGAATTAGTGTCACCTCCTCCAGCGCACTTTCATATAAACCTCTTTTTTCCAGAGAATCTACCTTCGACCAAAGCGTTTCGTAATTTCCATTGAATTCAAATTTAAGCGGTGACTTTTCTTTTCGATTGGGCACGCTTGTATTGGTTGCAGTGGCTTTTACAGGAGATTTTTCCTTTTCACAGGAATTCGCCATACAGAGCAAAGCGAATGCGATCAATAGGGTGTTTCTCAAAAAGAAAAATTGTTTCATGTTTGCAAGTACTTAATTCCTTTGGAGAATACAATTACAGTGTATTTCCGTTCAAAAGATACATAAAAATTGAGCCAGGATCAGCAGTACGAAAATGCAGTAATAGACTCGTAAAGACGACCCTTTGTGTTTGGACTGAAAGTTTAACCCAAATGAACAATCAGAAGAGGTTGCTGAGTTTAATTGGACCGTTTAGCGGATTCAGTTTGAGGGTGAAAGTGATTTTCTCTCCATAACCGGCATCTCCGTAAGAATCTTTTAAATCAGAACTCATCCAAAGCGGGAAGTAGATGCCAAAGAATTTGCCAACACGAAGACCAATTCCTGTATTCAAAGCAGATTGTACCTCACTCTGTATCCCTGACTTGAATAAGCCGTAATCAGCATAAACCCCAATAAATTTAATTTTCGGAATGGGTAATTCCATATACACGTTAGTTGAAGCAACCCAGTTCGTTACAAAAGTTCCATAAAAAGACGCCGTTTTGAATCCTCCCATATTGTTTTCTCTTTGTTGGGTCCAGATGCCATGAGCTGCATTACGGTCAAAGTAGTAGTTCTCATAATAAATGTCCTGATAACCGGCCGAACCGCTCAATGAAAGAGTATAAGG
>JBKCAB010000499.1:0-359 GCA_046307935.1 Bacteroidota bacterium
ACAAATGGGGGTTTCTTTCTTTGGAGGTTTTAATGCTGGCCGTTAAGATACGAATGATTTCTTCGCAATTAACGATCAGTTGCTTGGCGTCTTGTGAGTTCACAAATCCTGTTCTATGCATAATCCGGATCCAAAAGAGTGTTTCATTCTCCTCCTCTTGCGATGGAAAGTTTGGAAATAAAATCTTTTGGTGATTGTCCAAAAACTGCTTCAGAAACATTAGCACCGACAGAAGTCCCTGATCTCAATAATTGTTTTGAATGGACATATTCTTTTTTCGAATAGATCAACTTTTTATAGATCTCCACGATCTCTTCAGAGAAGGTAAAGCTCTTCTCAGCGATAAGGTTAGGTTTCAT
>JBKCAB010000500.1:0-2521 GCA_046307935.1 Bacteroidota bacterium
GAGCTAAAAGAACTAGCCAAAACTGTTGGACTTGGCGTCGAGTTATCGCTCAGTGAACAAAATTTTCAGGGACTAAAAAAAACACTGGATTTTGCAGCAACACGAAAAGATTTTGAATTCATAGCGATTGTTGTCAATGAAGGGTCAAAACAGCGCGTCTTCGCCAGTTATCCGACCTTAAGTGAAAAGAAGATCCTGAAAACCGACTCCGAAAAATACATTTATCAACAAAGTAAATTCGCAAGCAACGAGCTGAACGGTTATATTCTGATCGCAGCATCAAAAAAGAAAATGGACAAAGGGCTCACAAAGCTGAACCGCCCGATCTATGTGTCAACGGCTGTAATCTTCGTGCTTACGATCCTGTTCTACATTCTCATAGCAAGAAGGATCACACGTCCCCTGAACGCATTGGTAAAGGTTACAGAAGAAATGCGCAAGGACAATTACACTGCCGATCTATCGGATAGCTTACCCAATGACGAAATAGGTCAACTCGGAAATTCAATTCAGGAACTACAGACCAAACTACAGGTTGAACGCAAGAAAAATCAGGAGTTGTATGAAAGTCTCGAGGAACAGATTCTTCAGAGAACAGCAGAGCTTAGTCAGACCACCCAGAATCTGATCGAGTCACAGAACGCAGCGGCAATGGCCAACTTTTCATTCGATTACGAGAGTGGCACAACTGATCTGCCTTATATGTTCTATGAACTGATGGGACTGAGTACAAATCTCCCACTTGACCTCAGATCTTTCCTGAGCCTTCTCCCCGAGAACAAAGCCAATATATTGGATAGATCGATTCGTGAGCCCAAGATAGGTGAACGTTTCACGGAAGAGATACGCTTCATCACAGAAAGTGGAACGGTTGCGTGGCTATGGATGAGCGGAACAGTAAAAAAATCCCCGAAAAGTGACCACTTCATCCTACAGGGTATTCTGCAGAACATTACCGAGCGAAAGAACTTTGAGGCAGAGATCCGTGAACTTTCTCTTGTAGCAAAGAATACCTCCAACTGCGTAATCATAACCGACAGTGATAAAAAAATAGTTTGGATAAACGAAAGTGTGGAAAGACTCTCCGGCTACAGTCGGGAAGAGATCATTGGCAGCTCACCGAAGATGTTCCAATACGAGAAAACAGATCCTGCAACGTTGAGCTACATTAAATCCAAGCTCGATAATCAGGAAAGTGTCAACTGTGAAATACAGAACATTTCAAAACACGGACACGAATACTGGTTGGAGTTGAATATTGTTCCACTGCGTGATGAATCCGGAGCTCTCTATGGATATATGGCAGTTGAAACAGATATTACTGAGATCAAAAATACGGCTATCGAGCTCGAGCAAAGGGAAAAGGAACTGATCCGCATCCTTGATTCCTCATCCGAAATGATCCATACGCTGGATGAGCTTGGAAACATTGTTTGGGCAAATCGTTCTTGGAAAGCGAATATGGGTATTTCTGATGATGACCTGAAAAACAAGAAGCTCCTTGAATTCCTGGACAAGAGCACGAAAGAAGAATTTGAAGTGGTGATGCCACGTCTGACACAAGGAGAAATTGTCAGTGACCTGAGCTGTGGTTTTTACACTACAAGTGGTGAACTGATCCACCTACGGGGACGTACAATTCCTTTGTTCAGTGAAGATAAATTCATCGGTAGTCAAGCATATTTACACAATATCACGGAGATCGTACGGTCACAGGAAGAGCTCAGATCGATCGCAAACATGCAAAAACTGCTCATGGAGATTTCTGTTGATTTCCTCGACGCAAACGAAAATAAAACAGGACTGATCGTGGTTCGGTCACTCAAAAAGATCAGTGAATTCGTCCAGGCAGAACGGATCATCATTTCCAACCTGATCGGCGACCAAGGTATTTTCAACAGCGAACTCAATCGTCTTGCCGCAGAGGAGAATTTTTCTGCCTTGGAGGTGACAAACGACCTCACCAAAACCGTTGAAACTGCTCATTCCTTATCGCATGATGCGCAATTGGATAACCGCATATCTATTCCTCTTCAAAAAGACAACCAGGTCGTAGCCGAACTGATCATCTACCTTGCCAAAGACAGGCGTCCATTGAAACTGGAGATCGAATCACTGCAATTATTCTCAACAATGCTGATCAATGTGGAACAAAGATACCTGTTCACCAAGGCCCTTAGTCAGGCTAAAAGTGAAATAGAAGATATCAATGTAACTCTGGAACAGCGGATTATTGAAAATACCAAGCGAAATATCGAATTGTCAAAAACGATCGTTGATCAGGAAAAAATGGCCACGATCGGAGAAATAACTGCGGGAATTGCGCATGACCTCAATACACCACTGGGGTCAATAAAAGTTGGCGCAGAGAGTATTGCCTACTCCCTGGATATGCTCTTTAAACATTTTACAGATGTGCCGAAGGAAGATCTTGTTCGTCTTATAGAAACTGCTCAGAACAGAAAGATCGAGATTTTCGTTGGTGGAATTCAAGTGATCAAAGAATCAAAAGAAATGACCG
>JBKCAB010000501.1:0-2859 GCA_046307935.1 Bacteroidota bacterium
TCTACCACCCTTTGGCAATGGGCTTCGGCCGGGAAAACGATCACTTCCTTCATGACCGGGATCGCTCAGCAGGAAGGCCATTTATCCATTACGGATACCACTTCAACCTACCTTGGTCAGGGCTGGACTAACTGCACACCACAGCAAGAGGAGAAGATCACCATTTGGAATCAATTGACCATGACTTCGGGATTGGACGACGGAGTTCCCGATCATTACTGTACGCTTAGCACTTGTCTGAATTATCTTGCTGATCCCGGAACGCGATGGGCCTATCATAACGGACCGTACACCTTGTTGGATGGAGTGATCGAAAACGCCACCGGGCAAACACTCAATGCCTATACCACTCAAAAGCTGAAAACACCTACCGGTATGACTGGAGCATTTTATCAGGTTGGGTACAACAATGTCTATTTCAGCAATGCCCGTAGCATGGCGCGTTTTGGTATTCTGGTCTTGAACAAGGGAAATTGGAACGGTAACCAGATCATGACCGATACGGCCTATTTCAATGATATGGTCAACACGTCCCAAAACCTGAACAAAGCCTATGGATATTTGTGGTGGCTTAATGGTAAACCGTCTTTCATGGTTCCCAATTTGCAAACGGTTTTTCCGGGTACGATGTGTCCCAATGCACCCGCAGACATGATCTCGGCAATTGGTTCCGGCGGGCAATTTTTGAATGTGGTTCCAAGTCAGAATTTGGTTTGGTTACGAATGGGTGATGATCCAAGTACTACCAACGTTCCTTTCCTGTTGAACGATGCTATCTGGGAATATGTGAATGATCTGGTCTGCGCTACCTCAGGAATAGCTGAACCGGTGAAAGCGGAAGAAATTCAATTAAAACCCAATCCAGCTGCTGATCAGGTCACCGTTTCCTCTGAATCCGGCACACTTGGAAAGATCATTTTGTATGATCAGTGCGGAGCGAAGCTGATGGAAGGATTTTCATCAACTACTTCTTTTACCATCGATATTTCAGCGATCAACGGCGGGATTTATTTTGTAGCACTCCCGGAACTGGGAAAAACGATCAGGTTTGTAAAGCTTTAGTTAATATCGGCGCTCAAACATGCCCAAGAACCGGCCAGAATTGTGAAGAGTGCTTGATCAGGCTGATCGGATTTTTTGGAACAGCTGAAAAACGTCTGAACGGTAATTATTATCAACTTTGTGTGTCAAAAGTGGTTTAAGCTAGATTGGCATCTGAACATATACTGTAACCATCTGTTCTAAGATGGGCTTTGCGCAATGTTCAGTATAACAAGGACAAAAAAAATCAGCAGTAAACATGTATTCAAACGAATTTCAATCAATTGTAAATTACAGAAGGTCAAATCGTGCTTTTGATCAGGAAGTTGAAGTACCCAGCGACATAATTCAACGAAGCCTCGAACGCGCAGTTTTATCTCCGAACAGCAGTAACATGCAATTGTGGGAATTTCACTGGATCCAATCCAAGTCCGAGCTCGAAAAATTCGTCCCACTGTGTTTAGGGCAGCGGGCAGCCAAAACGGCAAAGCATATGGTCGTTTTTGTAACTCGACAAGACAAGTGGCGGGAAAGGGCACGATGGAATGCGGATAAGATCAAGGGGACTATTGTAGGTGAACCGAACAAGCTGCAAAAAGGAGCGATCGATTACTACACCAAATTGATCCCGCTGGTTTACGCCAATGATCCTTTCGGTCTTATGACGCTGGTAAGAAACAGTATTAGTTTCTTCATGGGACTTCGAAAGCCCTTCTACCGAACCGGAGGTGTAGTGAAACAGCGCATCGTAGTGCACAAATCGTGTGCATTGGCGGCACAAACGTTCATGCTATCCATCGCCGCTGAAGGATTTCATACCTGTCCGATGGAGGGCTTTGATGAAAAACGGGTTAAAAAAGCACTAAAGCTTCCGCGAGGTGCAGAAATTAATATGATCATCTCTGTGGGAAAAGGTACGGAGGAAGGGGTGTGGGGACCGCGTTACCGCGTACCGAACGAGGAAGTTATTTTTGTGCATTAAAAATAGCAACGGTTCAGGAATTTCAGCCAATGCCAAACCAGTTCGGGTAATTGAACGCGTTTATTTTGGAAGTGTACATTCAACGTTGGCTAACGTCGTCATTATTCGCATCCACACAAATAGGCTGTTCCTTCCGACACGGTGCTTTCCTCAAAAGAACTTCCGTTGTGCTTTTGTGTGAATCGGAAATAGTGCACTTCACAGAAAGGGTGATCTGCTTTTCCGTCTCTGATCAGTAAAGTGCCGTCTTTGTAGCGGTAGTCAGGAAGGCCGTTTGGTTTGTTTACTGTTGTCCAGTCTGAAGAGGATAGACCGCTTTGCTCAATGGTAACATGTTCCAGAAGCTGATCTTTCATTTGTTTTTCCAATGCGCCGTTTTTGTACTGAAAGTCAGAAGATCTTGGCTTGAATAAAGGAATTTTCGACGTTAGGGCAGCATTCAATCCATCGAGGTCTGCTGCCAACTGTTTCTGAAGCTCAGGCGACATAGAAGCTCCGACCTTATCAAAAAATTCTTTCCTTGCAACTTCTGAAACGGCACGGTATGCCCATTCAGCACTGAAAGTATTTTTGTATAGTCCTTCACTACCTCCTGTGAACTTTGCAGCGGACTTTTTAAGGTCCTCGATCTGCGTTTGATAGACGAGGATCGCCCTGGGATCGTTCGGACTGTTTTTGGAGTCTTTTGCTTCAATTACTTTTCCTTGAGAAAAGGCCAGAAGAGGGGCGAAGAGGAGAACAATGAGCTTTTTCATAAAACTTCGTAAAACTCAAAGGTATAAATTTAAAAAATCAAGACAAAATGTCAATTCAGACTTATCTTACAGTTGAAATAC
>JBKCAB010000502.1:0-357 GCA_046307935.1 Bacteroidota bacterium
CTCAAAACACTCTCTCCTGAAACGATCAGGGATGCGGGAACCGTCGCTGAGTACTTCACTGACATGATCAGTGAGGATGATTTCTCACCATATAATGTTCGACCAGAAGGGCAGTATTCCAGAGAACCAATCGATTACACATGCTTTCGAATCTCAAGAGCAGTCTCTTTTGAACCACTCAAGGATCTTGACAATAAAACGATCAGAAAGATCCGCCTAAAAATTGGGATAGAAAAACTCATTCCGAGCGATCCGTACATTGTGTGTAGTGAAGATGACAGGCTCAACGAGATCATCCGTATTGGATATGGAATAAAAAACGGCTACATCAATGTGAGGGGACAACTCTATGGATAC
>JBKCAB010000503.1:0-948 GCA_046307935.1 Bacteroidota bacterium
ATCACGAACAGAATGAGAAAAAGAATGCTTTTGTTCATGGCGCAAAGGTAGGACGAAAACGGATTCAAGCGTTCAATCGATCAAGAAACCTTTTCATTGGGAATAGCTGCGTTATTGGCGCAATCCGCGGGAGATCCATACTCCAGATTCCAGCTTCCAGACTCCAAAAAGAACATTATCTTTGTTCCCACTTAAGAAGTCAGTCCATGGATAAGAACAAGGAACTTTTAGAACGCCGCAGGAACTCCATGCTTGGAGGCGGACAGGCGCGCATCGACAAGCAACACCAGCAGGGAAAGCTGACCGCAAGGGAACGCATCACCGTGTTGCTGGATGAGGGCTCTTTTCAGGAGATCGGACAGTTCGTGGAGCACCGTTCCACATCCTTTGGATTGGATAAGCAGAAATACCCCGGAGATGGTGTAGTCACTGGTTACGGTACGATCCACGGACGACTGGTCTATGTTTTTGCGCAGGATTTCACGGTACTTGGTGGTTCACTGGCAGAAGCGCATGCCCAGAAGATCTGCCGTATAATGGATGCAGCCATGAAGAATGGTGCTCCCGTGATCGGACTCAACGATTCAGGCGGTGCACGCATTCAGGAAGGTGTCGTTTCATTGGCCGGTTATGCTGATATTTTCTTTCGTAATACCCGTGCCTCTGGTGTGATCCCGCAGATCTCCGTGATCATGGGTCCTTGCGCCGGTGGAGCAGTGTATTCGCCTGCATTGACCGATTTCATCTTCATGGTGGAAGAAACATCCTACATGTTCGTGACAGGGCCCAACGTGGTTAAAACTGTTACGCATGAAGAGGTAAGCTCTGAGGATCTGGGTGGAGCCAAGGCACATGCAGAACGGTCCGGAGTGAACCATTTTACGGCGGCAAACGACGTGGAATCCCTCAAAAAGGTGCGGGATCTGATGACCTATTTACCACAAAACG
>JBKCAB010000504.1:0-1612 GCA_046307935.1 Bacteroidota bacterium
GACATTGAACTTGAGATAAAGGTATTGTCTTCGTGCTGCCTGCTGGAATCATAGAAATATTGAAATGATTAATGATATAATCAGGCTGAATATCGACAAGATTCAGATAGATGGGAACAAATCCGTTGTTCGTTACCTTTACAATGTAATCAGATCCCACAGACATAACGAGATCTTGTTGCGAGAGCTCAACCGTCGGATTGGATTTACTATACACCCTGACCGAGAAATCCAAATCATAGTCATTGATCTCCAATCCTCTAAAAAGCTCCACTTTGGAAGCTTCTTTCAGGTAGTTGATCAGTGTGTCATATTTTTCCGGCTTATCAAGACTCACTGCAGACATTCCACGTAAGGGCATGTCTTCATCCAAACCGACATAGATAATGACTTTGCTGTCTTGGGTCTCCTTCACCAGATAATCATAATCCGATCTGACCAATTTCACGTTAGCCATCTCCGTGAGACGCGATTCTAATTCCTTTTGGTGTTTTTTTAGGTCGAGTTTCACTTTGATCTCTGATCCGGATGCGGCCTTTTTAATGACAAATGCCCGATACAAAGCGGGGTTAGCGCCTGAGTCATCAATTGGCTGGCTCAATTGGACCATGGATCGAAATGCGGACAGCTCCTCGACCTTTCCGGTAGTAATAGTGTTCCCCTTTTTTGGATCATTCACGTCGGAAGCAAATAGACCGATTTCATCACCTTTTCCTATACCTGCGAGGAAACCGGCAGAAAGCTCCACATTGTCCGTCCATACTTTATCAACCAAATGGAAAGGCTTTGTTGGAATAAATGTATTTGAAAAGAGTGCCATGTTCAATCCATCCCCTTCGATTTCAGGAATCTGCTTTCCACTGAAATTTTCCAGCATTTCTTTTCTGATCTCGGCAAATAGTGAAGCGTACGTCGCGTTCTCTCCAAGCTTCTTCATGCCCTTCATTAAAAAATACGTCAATGATCCGTATCTGGAGGTACTGCCATCCGGCAAATACTCGTTATTCACCTGATTGGCCTTGCAACCGAAAAAAGCAACAATACGGGCCATTGATTCTTCTTCTGCTGCTTCAAAATCAGTAGCGAAAGAGGCTTCGTCTTGACCATCTGTTCTTCTTTCCCATCCTTCCGGCGCACATACAACCTGGGCTCCCCGAACTACAGGATCCTCCTTACCTCTTGTAGAGGTACCGGTATGGCAGGCGTCCATCACCAACACGACCTGTCCTTTTTCTCCCAGCTTTGTGCGAATCTCTTTGAGCTGGGTCCTGAGCTGGTCATCTACATAGTGATGTTCCATCTCATAGCCTTTTTCAAATCTCAATGGGGCATTGTACAGGACCAACGCCTCATCAAGCAGGTCGTATTCATCGCCTCCGGAGAGGTCTTTCCTTCCCTTGGGTTTAATATCCGCCACTTGTTGACCATGTCCTGAGAAATGAAAATACAACAGGTCTCCTTTTTGCATTGTGTTCTTCAATTTGCCGAAAGCTGCATTGAGGTTTTCTGGCGTAGCATCCTTATCGATCAAATAGCTGATATTCTTTTCTTCGAAACGTTGTTCCTTGAGCATCTCACGCACCAGCATTACATCATTTGCAGAGCTCAGATC
>JBKCAB010000505.1:0-1222 GCA_046307935.1 Bacteroidota bacterium
GATCGCAATATCGTCGCACAACAGATCGACCTCGCTCATGATGTGACTGGAGAATATGACGGTTTTACCTTCTGAACGGCAATCGCTGATTAGTTGGATGATGTTCTCTGCGGTGATAACGTCCAGTCCGCTGGTTGGTTCATCAAAGACAACCACCTCCGGATCGTGGATCATGGTGCGGCAGATCGAAACTTTCTGTTTCATTCCTGTACTCAGTTTGCCGATCCGTTTACTGCGAAAATCATGCATGCCGAGGAGGTTGTACAGCTTTTCCTTACGTTCCTCCCGAATTTCTCTTGGAACCATGTAAAGCGCCGCAAAATAGTCAATCAGTTCGTCGGGTGTGAGTCGGGCATACAGTCCTGCACTACCAGTGAGAAATCCGATCTTTTTCCGTGCTTCATTCGGTTCGTTCACCGCATCTACACCGGCAATCCTAATGGAACCGGAGGTCGGTTTAAATATCGTTGAAAGCATGCGCATAGTTGTCGTTTTACCTGCACCATTCGGACCGAGCAGCGAGAAAACCCTCCCTGGACGGCAAGTGAACGAAACTGAATCTACAGCGCGCGCAATTTTTTCTTTCGTATTGAGTTCTTTCTGTTGCTGTCGCGAAAGCTCGAATTCCTTGACCAGTTCTGAAACTTCGATCATTCCTTTATGTTTTTAGCGAATGTAGAACAGATTTCTTTAGGATGAATTAAATTTACGTGAACGCACGCAAATTTCGATAAGGGGCATAGATATTATGAGAACGGAAAAAGGAATTTACCTAATCATTTTCAGTCTGATATTTCTTGGAGTTCGGGCCAAAGCTCAGGGAACACCGGTGTTAGAAAAGTTCTCGATTGATGAATTGAACGGAAAAGTGCTGCTCGACTGGACGATCAGTGCAGGAGCAACGTGCAACGGAATCGCAGTGCAACGTGCATCCGATACGCTTTCGTTCATAGAGATTGGTTCCTTGGAAGGGGTCTGTGGAAATCTCTCGTTTCCGACGGAATACGCCTTCACTGATGAGGCGCCAATTCCGAATGTTACTAACTATTATCGGCTTGAACTTGGCGGAAATGGTTTTTCACAGATGGTATCGATCTTAGTGATCGATCTTTCGGTTAAAGATTACGCGCTGTACCCGATCCCATTGACAGACGCGGCTTATTTACATTTTCGTAACGACGGTTTGCGTAAATCCACTTTGTCCATTTTCGATAATTCTGGT
>JBKCAB010000506.1:0-657 GCA_046307935.1 Bacteroidota bacterium
GTGAATGCGAATGAGTATTACCATTTTGTAGTTACATACGATGGGGCCGTCATCAAATTGTATCAAAACGGTGTGCTAGTTGGGTCAACGGCGGTTGTTGGCACCCTGAATTTCAACTCAAATGACATCATCATAGGAGAATGTGATGCTGATTGCAACGGAGTACAATGGAATGGCCAGATCGATGATATTGCAATATACAACCGCGCGCTTTCCGCCTCTGAAATTCAGCAATTATTCACACATGGTCAGATCTCCTACGTTTGGTCAAATGGTTTGACAACACAAAGTATAAATGTCTCGCCAATGGTGACAACAACTTACATCTGTAATTTGATCAGAGATGGTGCGTCATGTTCCAGCAGTGCGACCATTAACGTTTTGCAACCAACATCAGCGAGTATTCAACCGGGGGTTTGTTCTGCCTACACTGCGCCTGACGGATCTGTTTACACTTCAAGCGGTACGTACCAGGCAGTGATTGCGAATGCACAAGGCTGCGACAGCACGATCACCATCAACTTAACGGTTCATCCACTTCCTATAGTAGACGCGGGTAATGACTTCTCTGTTTGCGTAGGCGATGAGATCACCCTGAGTGGTTCAGGAGCTTCCAGTTACACCTGGGATAACGGAGTTAATGATGGTGTGCCATTC
>JBKCAB010000507.1:0-5711 GCA_046307935.1 Bacteroidota bacterium
GAACAAATTAAAAACGGTGTTGATGCAATTCTGGAAGAACGACTTTCGGATCAAATGATCAAACCTTCGCAGATCATTAAAATCGGACTTAATGGAGCCGTAAAGGTGATCCGTAAGTGACTCAAAAAAACACTTGGAACCGATTCACATTATTCATCTTCAATTGCTAATTATCAATTGTAAAGTATCTTTGCCGCATGTCCGTGAATTACGCTTCGTCTTTGAAACATCCTGTTTTCAAGGTAACGTCCCAAATCGTTACTGAGCAGGGACTGGAAGCCTATGTGATCGGAGGATATGTGCGTGATCTCCTGCTCGAAAGACCCTCCAAAGATATTGATATCGTGGTCGTCGGCAACGGACTTGAGCTGGCAAAGCGCTGTGCGGAAAAGTTGAAAGTAAAAAAAGTCTCCGTTTTTGAGAATTTCGGCACAGCACACTTCCGTTACAAAGACCTTGATGTGGAATTTGTGGGCGCACGCAAAGAATCCTACCGGCAGGACTCCAGAAAACCGATCGTAGAGAACGGTACACTGCGCGATGATCAGAAAAGAAGAGACTTCACCATAAATGCTCTGGCGCTGAGTCTTCACCAGAATAATTTTGGAGACCTCATCGACCCGTTCAATGGCCTGAATGATCTGGAAAAAGGGATAATACGTACGCCTCTGGATCCTGACACAACATACAGCGATGATCCGCTGCGCATGATGCGTGCCATCCGATTTGCCACTCAGCTCGATTTTAAAATAGAGGGGAAAAGCTTGCAATCGATCTACGACAATGCCAGCCGGCTCGAAATCATTTCGATGGAACGCATCATGGACGAAGTAAATAAGATCATACTGAGCTCAAAACCATCGAGAGGTTTTCATTTGTTGTTCTCTACAAAGCTTTTACACCATTTTTTTCCGGAGATGGTGGCCCTGCAAACTGTCGAAACGATCGACGGAAAATCGCACAAAGATAATTTTTACCATACCCTGGAGGTTCTCGACAACGTAGCTCAAAAAAGTGACAACCTTTGGCTTCGCTGGTCAGCGATCATGCACGACATTGCCAAGCCACCTACCCGACGTTTCGATCCCTCCGTGGGCTGGACCTTTCATGGACACGAGGACCTCGGCGCCCGATGGACACCCAAGATCTTCCGACGCCTGAAGTTACCACTTGATCAGAAGATGAAATACGTGCAGAAACTTGTGAAGCTCCACCTGCGTCCAATTGCTCTTGTAAAGGGACACGTTACCGATTCTGCGATCCGGAGATTATTGAGTGAGGCCGGAGACGACATTGACGATCTGATGACACTTTGCAACGCCGACATTACCTCTAAGAATGAGTTTAAGGTAAAGAAGTACAGAAAGAACTTTGAGATCGTTACCGAAAAACTTCGTGCAGTAGAAGAAAAGGACAGGATCCGAAATTTCCAGCCGCCGGTGACCGGAGACCTCATCATGAAAACTTTCGGGCTGGCGCCATGTAATCATATCGGAAACATCAAATCGAGGATCAAGGACGCCATTCTTGAAGGCATAATTCCGAACGAACGCGAAGAGGCGATCCGCTACATGCTTGTGCTTGGAAAAGAGTTCGGTTTGGAGGTTGTGTCAACTCCTCAGTTGCAGGATTAATGTTACATTTACACCACAAAAGCTATACCCATCATGGCCGGACTCAAATTCAGAGTGCTCCTCGATACAGATAAAGAAGAAGAGATCTTCAGGGATATCCTCATCAGCGATACCGACAATTTCGAATCGTTTTACACAGCGATCATCAACTCATTTCGCTTTCAGGGTCAGGAGATGGCGAGCTTCTATGTATCGAACGATGCATGGGACAAGGGCCATGAGATCAATCTGATGGATATGTCCTATGGAGACGAGGACGTAGACGGCTTACCGAATGTCATGAAGGATGCGGTCATAAAGGATTTCTTGGAGGAACCGGATCAAAAGTTCATTTTGGTGTATGACTTCATGCGCATGTGGATCTTTCTGATCGAGCTTATCGGCTACGAGAAAGAAGGGCCAGAAGCTCCACAAATGTTAATGGCAATGGGTATGGCCCCTCCGGAGGATTCAAAACCACTAGAGAATGAACAATTGTTCGCCGGAGATATTGATGAACCTGATGAAGATGAATTCGGCTTCAATGAATTTGATGACGATCTTTCCGACGAAGACTATTCCAGCTTTGATGACTACGAATATTGATCTATGAGCATACAGCACGGAGATCCGATAGGTTCTGCCATACACGATTACGCAGTCAGCAAGAAGCCTGCTGATATCATTGTCGCATCTGACATTTGTGAGGATGACATCATTCCTGTTGAGGTACTTTTCAGGTCATATGAGGAGATGCCAGAACTTGAAAAATTGGCATTGGAACGCTGCAAAGGCAGTGTTTTAGACGTTGGTGCCGGAACAGGAATCCATTCCAAATGGCTTATGGAACGTGGCCATAAGGTAAAAGCCATCGATATCTCCAAAGGGGCTGTCACGCACATGACCAAACAAGGGATCGATGCTGAACAGGTCAGTTTCCTCAATTACCGGGCAGAGAAATTCGATACCATTCTAATGATGATGAACGGAATCGGTGTTGCGGGAAAGTTGTCGAACCTTGAAAGAACACTGAAACATGCGAAAAGTCTGCTCAATCCTGGTGGAAGGATCCTTTGTGACTCCTCTGACATTAAATACCTTTATGAAGATGAGGATGGAGCGCTATGGGTTGATCTTAACACGGAATATTACGGAAACTTCCGTTTCCAGATGAAATACAAGAAAGAAAAAAGCGCTTGGTTCGACTGGTTGTATGTCGATTTCGAAAATTTGTTCAAAACAGCTGCCCAAGCAGGTCTAAAAGCGCACAAACTTCATGACCAGGATGATCATTACCTCGCTGAGATTTTTTAACTTGACTCTATGCTGACTCGTTTTCTGACAATACTCTTCCTTGGTTCGATCCTGCACTGCGGGGCCCAGCAAGATTTCCCTATGAAGGAGAGCGCTTTACTCTGGAAGATCGAAGGACCCGGAGTAAAGAAAGGTTGTTACCTGTTTGGCACCATGCACCTGATCGAAAAAGAATACTTCCTTTTCCCTAAAAAATTGGAAAAACTGGTTGAACAGTCAGAGCTGCTCGTGATGGAGATAGCAGAGTTACCGGGTCAGGCAGAAGCTGTGAAGTATGTCACACTTCAGGAAGGGACTTTTTTTGATTTTTTCACTAAAGAACAAACCGATACCATTCTCACCTGGGCAAAGGAAAAATTGTTTTTGGACGAGACAGCTTTCCGCAATTCCATGTCGCAAATGAAACCTTTTGTTGTTGTTCAACTGGCAACACAACTGTACTTCATGGGCAAGACCGAATCCTACGAAACTTCATTTGAGGCCATTGCAAAAAAAAACGGGATCGAGCGAATGGGACTCGAGACCGTTGCGCAACAAATGGGTTTCTTTGACCGGCTGCAAAACGATGAAGAAGCTGAGATGGTAATGGAAAGTATACGAAATGGTGACAAATCCATTCAAGATGTAAAAAAAATGCAATCCATATACGCAGCGCAGCAGGTTGACTCGTTGTATTTGATGATCATTGAAAATGGAGGAGTTGTCTCCGAAGAACAGGCAGCCTTTCTTGACGACCGCAATATGGACTGGATCCCGAAGATAGAAGGAGTTATAACCGAGAAAAGAGCATTCATAGCGGTTGGAGCCGGACATCTGGGAGGACCGAAGGGGGTAATTCGGCTACTGAGACAAAAAGGTTACACGATTACTCCGGTTCGTTTATGATTCGTATTGCATTCCTTTTCATTTTATCAATCGCTATTTGTGGCTGTAAAACCTATTCAGATGAGGATAAAAGATCCTTTGACAAGCAGATTCGCGAATACCTGTCAACAAAAAAACGTTCATTTAAAAGATCCTCCTCTGGCCTTTATTACGAGATCCTCGATCAGGGATACGGCAAGGACATACTCTACACGGATAAAGTTACTTTCACCTACAAAGGTTACTTTCTGAATGGAGACGTTTTCGATGAACAGAAAAAACCGGTGGAGTTTGAAGTCAGACATCTGATCGGAGCATGGAAGGAAGCAATGGTCCTGCTCAAGCCCGGGGGTAAGATCCACATGATTGCTCCTCCACAACTTTGTTATGGCGAGAGGGATCTCGATGATATTCCACCCAACAGTATATTGGTTTATGAACTTGAAGTTACCGGAGTAGAATAGCTATTCTAAAAACTATTGAACAACACACTTGTTCAAACGCCGACAAAACCCTACATTTGAAACTCAAAAAAACGACAATAAATTTCTCTTAGCTATGAGCGTACTTGTTAATAAGGATTCAAAGGTTATCGTTCAGGGATTTACCGGAAGCGAGGGCACGTTCCACGCTGGACAGATGATCGAATACGGCACCAACGTGGTTGGTGGTGTTACTCCGGGCAAAGGAGGAACAACACACCTGGATCGACCTGTTTTCAATACAGTGCTGGATGCCGTGAAGCAAACAGGTGCTGATGTTTCCATTATATTCGTTCCGCCGGCATTCGCAGCTGATGCGATCATGGAAGCTGCAAACGCAGGTATAAAGGTGATCGTATGCATCACGGAAGGTATTCCGGTGAAAGATATGGTCATGGCAAGAGAGTACATCAAAGGATACAATTGCCGCCTTATCGGTCCTAATTGTCCGGGAGTAATTACAGCAGGTCAAGCGAAGGTCGGTATCATGCCAGGCTTCGTGTTCAAGAAAGGTAAGATTGGAATCGTATCAAAGTCGGGAACATTGACCTATGAAGCTGCTGACCAAGTTGCGAAAGCAGGTCTGGGCATAACTACAGCAATCGGTATAGGTGGAGATCCAATAATTGGTACAACCACGCGTGAAGCGGTGGAATTACTCATGAATGACCCTGAGACAGAAGGCATTGTTATGATCGGTGAGATCGGAGGAAACCTGGAAGCCATTGCTGCGCGTTGGATCAAGGAGAACGGCACTAAGCCGGTTGTAGGGTTCATTGCCGGAGAAACTGCACCTAAAGGAAGAACTATGGGCCACGCAGGAGCGATCGTTGGTGGTGCCGATGATTCAGCTGAAGCGAAGAAACGCATTATGAGAGAGTGTGGCATCCATGTTGTGGATTCACCTGCCCACATCGGACAGAAGATGGCGGAGGTATTGGGCGTGACGGCTTGATAAATCAATACTAACAGCTTAAGAAGTGCCCAAAAGGCACTTTTTCTTTTTTATATCCACTATTCGACATAAATTTGTCCTTTAACGATTCAAACACTACGAAATGAAAAAAATTCTATTTTCTCTATTGTCATTGGTAGCCTTGGCTGCAAATTCACAAGCATTGCGTCTTGCCCCTGCTGAGGCTCATCAATTCCCGAAAAAAACCATTGTAAATCCAATGGATAACCCGGTAAAAACCCTTTTGTGCCTAGATACGATCCGCTATCCACAGGTTAAGGAGCAAATACTGTATACTGATCCGATTGAACCTGCGTTTTATGTTTTTGAAGTTTGGCAAGCCGACATAGAAGCCTTCTCTCAAACATTTTTCAACAGTGGTTCTGGGTTATCGATCCGAGGAATAGAATTCTTCGGGTCCAACAGTGCGGCAGGAACGATCTCCGTAAGAGCATCGATTTACAGTGTAAATGCTCAAAACAA
>JBKCAB010000508.1:0-2390 GCA_046307935.1 Bacteroidota bacterium
GACCAAGGGCGGCAACCCACACAATATTGGGGTCTTTTGGATGCACAACAATACGCACGATATGCCGGGAATCTTTGAGTCCAATATTCTTCCATGTGCGACCTGCGTCATCGGATCTCCACATGCCAAAACCTTCGCTGACATTACCTCTTATTGTATTCTCACCCTCTCCGACATACAAAACGGAAGCGTCAGATGGAGCTACTGCAATTGCACCGATAGAACCACCGAAATAACCATCTGAACTATTTTTCCAGTTACTGCCTCCGTCGGAAGTTTTCCAGAACCCGCCACCTGTAGAACCCATATAGAAAAGGTTCTTGTTTCGGAAGTCACCACAAACCGCTGCCGAACGACCACCACGAAAAGGTCCGAGCTGTCTGAACTGCGCGTGTTCGGGCAGGAGGGAATCCGAGGGGAAAGGATTAGGATTCTGAGCAAATGAACTCAGGACCATTAACAGGATAACGGAGAGAAAATGAAATTTCATAACACTTTTTAAGTGTCTGAAAATACAGAAAAATGGAATGCGGTGCCCCGATCAGTCGAAAAGGTCGCTCAGCCAGCTTCCTTTCTTTTTATGCTTGTAATGATCGTAATCGTGTTTTTTGTGCTCGTATCGATCATCTTTTCGGTAACTCGGTTCGTTCGAAGACTCATGCTTTGACTTTTCTAGGATCTTGTCAAGCTCTCCTCTGTCGAGCCATACCCCGCGACATTCCGGACAATAATCGATCTCAACACCTTGCCTTTCTGACATTACCAGATTTACTTCTTTGCAATTGGGACATTTCATAACCAAAGTTTTATTTAAAATTAAGCAATCAGTAAGGTTCTTTGAAAGGTGCACCCCCAAGTCTTTCATAAGAAATGTTAATCAACACTATTAGAATTTTAGGTAACAGTGAATGGGCTGCATTTCTTTAATTGCTCAACGAGAGAGTAGTTCGATCTCCACCCTGCGATTGAGGTGCTTGTCGTCTTCATTCCGTTCCTTACGCACTTTAGGTTCCTCGAAGGACCTTCCCACGAAGGCCATCTGCTCCTTTGGAACATCCAGTTTACGGAGGTAACGGTACACGCTCCTGGCGCGACGCTTAGACACCCCGTATTGCGGTCCGCAGCAGACGTGGCCCTCGATCAGGATCTTCATGCTCGGATGAGCGATCATGTATTCTGCCAGCACATTCAATCGTATCTGATGGATATGGCTGATCTCTGCCTTGTTATTTTCGTATCGAATGGTCATTGGGAAAGTATAGGGAAGTTCATCCACAGAAGTAGAATCCTCCTGACTGATAGACAGAAAAGCATTTAAAAACAAAAGCAAGGAGATTAACCTCATACCATCGGCTAAAATAGAGAATCTAAGGTATTCAAACTTCCTTATTGCTTTCTGAAATGATGAGTTCTTATCAACGAATAGTGCATGCAACTGCCAGCTCAAGCTGATTCAATTTACGCAGTGCGTTGGAGAAGGAGACGTGAGAGAACATGTCTTCTTCCCAGGTGATCTGTTCCTCGTGGGATTCGCCGTAACGTTGCCTTTTTTCGGTTTTCAGCACAGTTGCTTTTTCCTGTTTGTCTTCAGGAAGGAGCGAGTACAGGTTCCTGACACTTTCACTCAGCTTTTGCAAAAGCGGTCGGGCTTGTCCACTATCCGAGAAAAAGAAACTGTTGGTGTGATTGATCTCTTTTCCCAGGTCTGTTAACAAGTCAGGCAATTCAACATCTTCACTTTTGTTCATGTGCAGAATCAGGGCACTCTTCAGCTCCTCGATCTGCGTGATCAAAGCTGAACCTTTCGACAAGAGTTCGTCTGAAGCAGGTACAGTGTCATTCAATTCAGATCGGGTCAATTCTGTCAGTTCCATCAACTGCAAGTCTGCCTTTTTTTCAGAATAATCGGTCCATTTGCTGCTTCTCAGCTGAGTGAGAGCGAAAAGCAATCCGATCGCAACGAGGATCAAAACCGATGAAATGATCGTATTCAGTTTCGTCTCCTTCTTGCGGATCCCACTGAAAAAGAAGAGCGGCAGAAAGATGAAGAACAGAAAACCGAGTGACGACAACCACATGATGTTTGCTCCCGGCCAGTGCATGATCTTGAAGAGTGTCGCCAGTGAGATCACGATCCCAAAAACGGTGGCTACTGCCAATGTGATCTTTTCCCGAACAGAGCTGGTCTCTTTGGTCTTAAAGATAAACAGGATGGGAAGGAAGATGAAACACAAGGTGACGATCGAGAGGAGGATCATGGCAGAAGCTCCCGGCCAGTGCATGATCTTGAAGAGTGCTCCTGTGATAAATGTGAATGCCGTAATTCCGGCGCTGATGATCATTGTTCTTTTCATGGCGTAATAATGTTTAAAACGGATTAATAATTCTGT
>JBKCAB010000509.1:0-4055 GCA_046307935.1 Bacteroidota bacterium
GTGTAGTAGTAACGCTTAACTGTGAAACTGACTTCGTTGCTAAGAACGACGGTTACCGTGCACTTGTTCAGTCTCTGGTTGACATCGCATTGAAGAACAGACCGGATTCTATCGAATCATTCAAGGCGTTGCCATATGACAGCAAGTTGACTGTTGACGAGAAAATCACTGAGCAGATTGGTGTGATCGGTGAGAAGTTGGATCTTTCTGGATACGCTACTATTGAAGCAGATAAGGTAGTTGCTTACAACCACCCTGGTAATCAGCTAGCAACACTCGTTGGTTTGAATAGCTCAACTGATGCTGCCGAAGATGCAGGTCGTCAGGTGGCTATGCAGGTCGCTGCGATGAACCCGATCGCGCTGAACAAGGACGGTGTTGATTCTCGTACGATCGAACGGGAGATCGAGATCGGAAAAGAACTTGCTATACAAGAAGGAAAGCCGGCTGAAATGGCAGAAAAGATTGCCATGGGACGTTTGAACAAGTTCTTTCAAGAGAATACACTGTTGAGCCAGTCCTTTGTACGCGACAACAAGTTGACTGTAGAGCAGTTCCTTGTCTCTTCAGAAAAAGGACTGACAGTTATCGACTTCAAGCGATTCTCGCTGAGTTAATAGATATTTGATTTTAGAAGGGCTATCGATATCGGTAGCCTTTTTTTTGAATACGATTCTGGTCGAATGTCTTGAAGCAAAGTGAATTTGTATCTTTGACCCGGCCCAAAGCAGAGGCACTATGAAATACAAAAGAATACTTCTAAAGCTGAGTGGTGAATCCCTGATGGGAGACAAACAGTTTGGGATCGACAATAACCGTCTTGCTGTATATGCGGAACAGATCCGTGAGATCCATGAGATGGGAGTGGAAATTGCGATCGTCATTGGAGGAGGAAATATATTCAGGGGAGTACAAGCGGAAGAAGGAGGTATGGATCGTACACACGGCGATTACATGGGAATGCTGGCAACGATGATCAATTCTATGGCCCTTCAATCCGCGTTGGAAACAGCAGGCTTGAAGACCCGTTTGCAGTCAGCGATCGAAATGAAGGAGATCGCAGAACCGTATGTTAGAAGACGAGCCGTCCGCCACTTGGAAAAAGGGCGTATCGTTATATTTGGCGCTGGAACTGGCAACCCGTTCTTTACAACCGATTCCGCAGCCTCACTTCGTGCCATTGAGATCAATGCGGATGTAATATTGAAGGGTACCCGAGTAGATGGTATCTATACAGCCGATCCGGAGAAATACGATGATGCTGTGAAGTATGATGTGCTGTCCTTTGATGATGTCTATGGCAAAGGACTGAAGGTTATGGACATGACAGCTTTCACACTTTGTAAGGAAAATGATCTGCCTATCATTGTTTTTGATATGGACTCACCAGGAAATTTGAGAAAGCTGATGCAGGGAGAACAGGTCGGTACGATAGTGAGAAATTAATACAACCGCAATCTTATGACAGAAGAATTAGATATGATCTATGACGAGTTCAGATCTTCGAATCAGAAGACAATGAATCATCTTGAAAATGAGCTCACTAAAGTACGTGCTGGCAAAGCGTCACCTTCGATGTTAACTGGAGTTATGGTCGAATATTATGGCTCGCCGACTCCGCTTCAACAAGTTGCCAATGTTACGACTATGGATGCCAGAACCATTACTGTTCAACCATGGGAAAAGAACATATTGAATGACGTTGCAAAAGGGATCATGAATGCAAACCTTGGATTAAATCCTCAAAATAATGGTGAAGTACTCATCATTGCAGTTCCCCCATTGACAGAAGAGAGAAGACGCGAGCTGGTGAAAAAAGCTAAAGCGGAAGGTGAACATGCCAAAGTAGGTATTCGAAATAACAGAAAGGACGCTTTGGATATGGTAAAGGACCTCAAGAATGATGGGCTTTCTGAAGATCTGCAGAAAGATGCGGAGGATCAAATACAAGGAATTACTAATTCATTTATCAAGAAAGTGGATGATCTGGTAGAATTGAAAGAAAAGGATATTATGACCATTTGATTTCAGCGATACATAAAAAGTGAAAAACCCTCCTGAGAATCAGAGAGGGTTTTTTATTTGATCAGGATCTCAACCCGCCGGTTAGCCTGTTCTTCGTAGGCAAACTTAGGTTTCGCGAAGATCGGCTTGGTATTCCCATATCCAACAGCTGTCATTCGGGCCTTGTCGATTCCATTCGAAACGAGATAAGCCATGACCTTTTTTGCCCTTGCCTCCGATAATTTCTGGCCCGTAATACTGTTGTCACCAATTTCAAAAACATGTCCTTGGATCTCAATGAGAACATCGGCATTCAGTGCCATAAAATCTCTTAGCCTGCGGAGTTTTGGTTCTGCTCCTTGTAAAAAATCACTGGTGCCGGCCTGAAACTCGATTTCTTCGATCTGCATGGATTTTCCTTTCCCGAGTCGGTCCAGCAGGATAATGATTTCTTGGTCCTGACCAGGCATGAAATTCTGTTCATTGTCGTAAAAAAAGTAGCCCTCTGCATCACATCTGATGAAACCCTTGCCGGTTCTTGTAATATTGAAGAAGAAATCACTACCGGTAAATGTAGCATTGAGCTCTTTGAATCCTTCGATCGTAAGACCCGCTATAACCGGCTCTTTCGTCTCTTTATCCCTTACAACGATCGATAACGTTGGTGCAAATTCATCTTCGCGGAGATCCATGATCTTTGTCTCATTAGCCGCTTTGAGTTCTGAATTGTTTTCTTTGAAAATGAAGTCCAATATCAATACAGCTGAACTTTTCTCGACTGTTGAAAAACCGATCAGGATCTTTTTACCTGACTTAACTTCCAGTGGGTAGAGCACCCCGTTTCGTATCGACTCGTTAAGACCTATTGATCGTTGTGTTTTTTCTCTCACCAAACGTTTGATCTCCGCTGCTCCATCTGACAGATCTTGGCAAATATCCCTTTTGTCCTCTTCGAAGATGACCATCTGTAAATAGTCTTGAGAAATTGAAGCATCCAAGGACAAAACGCCGTCGTATTCAGGAATGAAGGATACCCAAACCGTATTTTCACCCATAACATCTACAAGAGAAGGATAATTGATGAACTCGTTGTTTATTCCGCTTGAACCGGTGAATTGTATGGAGTATTTACCAGACTTGAACAAGTTCATCGCACCTTCGCAGTCGGCAATGGATCGATTTTCCGGCTTTTTCACCTGTGCTGTAAGTCCTGAAGACAGAACCAAACTGAGTAGGGTGAAAAATACTTTTATCATCGGTGAAGTCCAAATTTATGGATTCTTTTTGAAATACTCATACATTGCTGACAATGAGTTACTTTGTCGATTTATAGTGCGATCAAAACACTCTAAGATGTCCACAAAATAATATGTCAAGACAAAAGGATCTAAAATCAGGCCAATTTTGAAATAATCCATTTAGAACCGCAATTATGATTATTGTTTGAACTCCACATCTTTTCACCGAAAATAGCTTCAGTAATGGATGACGGTGAACCAAGAGTTCAAATTCACTGTCTGTCGCTTACATTTTCAATGAGAGATTTCCAACCGCGGAAGCACGAATGATCAGTGTATTACCGGATGGGTAGATGCCCTCAACACTCATCGCGTCTATTTTTCCGTTCAGAAAGATCTTTTCAGCGATCTCGCGGTTGATCTCTTTGTTTAAGTCTTCCTTCAGCCTCATTAATTGCGGTTTAAGATCAAAGTGTGCCTGCTGCCGAAAAAGGTCGGTGATTCTTGACGAAAAGATCCATTCAGCCGACTTTAAGAGAGCGTTTTTGGTTTTAATATCAAATTCGAGATCGGGAAAGGATATTACCTGATTTTCAACATCAAAAGTGGGTGTTCCAACCAGAAAAAGGGTACCTTTCTTCTTCCCGCTGAAATTTACGCGAATGTTCAGTTTATTACCTGCCGCACTTTCGATTCTGATAGAATCAAAGATTACCATGTTGTTTTTGACTTCCACGCTTTTGCCTGCGATCTCCTTAGACAGAATTGTGGTCAATGAATCATAACCTGCTTTGATATCCAGGTTCACTTCAA
>JBKCAB010000510.1:0-4082 GCA_046307935.1 Bacteroidota bacterium
CCGCACAGGTATGTTTGTGATCTCTGGAAGCGCTGCCGATGCTGTGAGCTATGAAGCAAGCCGATACGGACAGGGTCTTTTGACCTATTCGATCCTTCAGGCCATGAAAGGAGCGGCACTTCGCGACGGACAATTCTTCGATGTCAACACGATACTCAATTATTCCAGAGAAAATGTACCGAAGTTAGCTGCCGGTATCGGTGGGATCCAGACACCGCAATTGCTCATTCCCAAAGGGGGAAGCTTTGATATTGGTCAGGTAGATGAAGCCGCAAAAGCGCAGATCCCCTTGAATAATGTGAAGCCAGTGTTTGTCAGGACAACAGTTTTTGATCTTGAAGAAATGGATGATCAAATTGGTTTGAGCAAATTAATAGACGACAAGCTCAACCAGATCGCCATGCGCGGTGCTGACGGTCAGTTAGTCTTCCTGGATACCCGCGAATTTCCGGATGCCTACCGTTTGAGTGGAGGATACACACAATCCAATGGAACGATCACCCTCAAGCTGAAGATCAAAGGGCCAAAGGAAAGCGAACACACCCTGACTTCGAAGACCAAAGAAGAGCTGGTGGAGCAGGTGCTGGGGATCGTGGAGGGGTTGGAATAGGATTTAATTACGAATGACTAATTACGAAAGACCAATTACTGATAACTAATTCATAATTGGCTTCGCCGAATTCCGTTTCGCTCCATTTCGTAATTCGTAATTTTCCATTCTTCCTTATCCCTGCCTTTTCCTAAATTTAGACCATACAATTCAGAATATTTCCGAAAAAAAACACCGTTGATCGACTGGTTAGTTACACAATTGGGCACGAACCGCTGAATAGCGAGAAGTAGTTTTTTGAGCACATATTGAATACAAATACTTTTTGCAGGAGAAGAAGCTATGAAAACTTCAAATGCTCGGGATGAGGGCAAAGAATGCGTTTTATGATATCCAAAATGTTAGTAGACAAGGCGAACTTTTTGATGATTGACGAGCAAACGAACCACTTGAATCGATCACAGCTTTGAATAACGCAATGACGGAATTTCAGGGTACGATCCTGTTTACATTCATGAACATAATTGGTAAACGCTCTTCCTAATCGGATGATGTAGTTCTCACCAAACGGGATCTTTGAAAAAAAATGATGCATTACGATGCTTGCCTGTGGTAAACGGAGAATGCAGAGCTGCAGGAAGAGATGTTAGCTTAGTTTTGTTAATTTTGTACACTAATAAATATTTCATGAACAAGATTTTTTGTTTTTCGATCCTTTTGCTGATAAGTACGACCCTACTCGGGCAGTCTTTTGGTAACATCAAAGAATTAATAACGCTTTCACAGCAAGAGCCTTTGGATATTGAGACTTCACTTACCAATTCAGGTTTTTCGTATTCAGGTAAAACTAGTCAGGATCGTTATGAATTCGAGGGTTATCAAGAGTCTGTTCAATATGCTATTCTTCCTAGGGTTTTTCAGTACAATTTTGTCAGTCGCACAACGTATTTGGCTTTTTATTCTCAATTGAAGAAAAGTGGTTATTCCTACCAAGTTGGTAACGTCATCATATTGAGTACCAATACGGAAAAAGAAGCAACAGTTTTTGTGAAAGGTGGCACTCAGGTATCACTTGTAGATATGACTGAAGATGATGTCGAGTCTTATGCAGCGCTAATTGTTCCGGTTGATGAAGGAGGTAGTTCTGGTGGATATTCAGATTCGAAAGATAATATTGCTTACGGTGGATTTTACGCAGCTGTTTTATTTCCTCGGGGTGTAATTGCGAATCAACCATCACAAAGTACATCCATTCAGCAAGAGTTTAACGGATTGGGTGGTATCGGTGCAAAAACGGGTTTTGAATTCGGAATAAGTGGGGTAGCAGGACTGAATAATTTAAATGAGAAACTACCTTGTTTTTTGGATTTTGGAGTTTCGTTGAAAGCAATGTATGGTCTTCAGCCTTTTTCGTACGAAAGTTTGGGTTCACCATATGATGATTTTGATTACAACAACTTTATTAAACTAGGTGGAGGTGGAGGCCCGGCAATTGTTCTAACTCCAATTCGTGATGCAGATTTACGACTTTTCTTTTATTACGATTTTCTTCCTTCCGCAAATTTCGGGGGGAGTATAGTGTACAATGGTGATGAACCAAACTATGAACAGGAAATTTCAAGGGACGCACCATCCTTTGCTTTGGCCAGAGCTTTTGGCTTCACTTTAAAATACGAAGATATTTTTATTGGTATTGAAACTTCCAAGTATACGGATAAGTCGAGCTATACCAATTCCTATGGTTATGGTGCGCCATTAACTCAAGAAAAGTTCAATGCAAAGCTTCCGATCCAACAATTGGTACTCAGGATTGGTTACAACTTTTATTAGATTATCTTGAGCCAAGATCTTAATTAATAGACTTAGAAGGTTTCATTCAGATCGGAATTTATACGTTAAACCATTTCAAGGAATTATACATTTTGTTTCGAATAGGGTAACTTTAAAATTCAATTACTTTCATTGCGCTCATTGAACGATATATTCCCCTTTCTGACTTTGAAGTTTTTTATTCTTCTTCTTTTTTTATCATTAATGCCCTTTACCGGGACTACTCAAGAATTGAAGTTAAGGGTTCCAAAAGGAGGTCAATATATTATCACCGATTTGTCATTTAGTCCTGATGCCAAATATATTCTAACCACGCACCTGAATAATCATGATTTTCTTTGGGAGGTAGCGTCAGGTAAATTTATAGGTGGCGTTAAATCAACTGCGACATCGAATTGGAATTATAACAGAAAATCTGAGTTCAGTAAAGATGGAAGGAGTTATATCAGTTTACTCGATCGGACTCAAGTTGCTTTGGATAAAATTTATGAAGGGAAATTGGAATTTATTCCATTTTGTGATTCATCATTTTCTAATTATGCACAAAGCTATTATTTTGCCCAGTTCAGCCCGGATGGAAAACAAATTATAACAGCAACCTCCGACAGCACGATTGAATTATGGGATGTGAATTCTGCCTCTAGAATTGCACAGATAAGAGGACATAAAGATCATGTTAGTCATGCTCAGTTCAGTTCGAATGGGGAGTTTATTGTTTCGAGTTCTTGGGATTCAACAATTAAGATCTGGAATTCCTCAACAGATCCTTCCAAAATAAAGGAAGTTCATTCTTTAAATATAAATCCCGGTTTGATTACTTTTTCTATTAGTAAAAACAGTCAATATATTCTGGCTAGTTTTATTGATACAACATTGAAGGTGTTTGATTTAAAGAAAGGGCTTTTAATTAGGGAGCAAACACTCAGTGAGATTCCGGAATTTGAGGAATTTAATTTTCAAAGTGACAAGGTAATTGCTGCAGTAGGTAAAGATTTAATTCTTTGGGATTTCATTTCAGGTGAGATTGACACTTTGTCAGGGCACAAAGGAAAGATCACTCATTTCACCCAAGATCCTTCAGGTATTGTTCTAGCGAGTGCATCAGCTGACTCCACCATTATTTTATGGAATTTGGATGATTTAGAAAAACGATCAGAACATAAAACAGAATTAAAACCTATTAAACTTGTATTCAGTCCAAAGACCTCGGGGTCAGTGAATGGAGGGGAATATTTGTTGTACGGAAGTGGCGCTAACGCCTATATACTCAAGGCCGAAAACTGGCAAAAGATTAAAGAATTCAAAACAAAGACATCCGCTTTATGGAATTCAGTGCCCATAAACATGAATAATGAAAAAGTTTTTTGTTTATACGGTTTCGATAGTACAGTCTTCTATCTCAATTATTCTAACGGGAAAATTGAAAAAAAAGTAACACTACAAAACAAACTGCACCACCTTTCATTTATTCAGGAAGGTAAGTTTCTTGCGTTAAGTCAAAATGGCGGTTATTCGGTAAATGAAATAAATAATTTTGAGCCGATTTTAAAATCGGATTTTACTCATCCCGCGTATTATGCAAAGTTCTGTCCTTCAGGTTTATTGCTAGCCACTACGGATTTTGATAGAAATATATCTATCCACAAATTGGGAAGTGATTTGAAATCTACCTTTCAATTCAAAACCCCGAAAATGGATAATA
>JBKCAB010000511.1:0-5625 GCA_046307935.1 Bacteroidota bacterium
GACTAGTACTTTACCTACTTTTCTGCCTTTTCCATCATTGGCAGCGGTCCAGATCAGGTAAACTCCTGTCGCCACTCTATCGCCATTTACTGTGCGGCCGTCCCAAGTGGCTGTCCCTCCGTTGGAGGTTGTTTTAAATACCAGATTGCCGGCTATATCCGTGATCTTTACATCCGAATTGTAACGAATCCCCTGTATCGTGATCGGACCTTCAAACTCCGGACGTGCAGGATTCGGAAAGACAGTAACTGAGCTGTATTCCGGATCTTCATAAGTAGCATTTGTTCGGTAAGACATCAATCCTTTGTCCGTAATTATGAATATTTCACCTGTTTTTTGGTCGATCTCCAGATCAATGATCGTATTGGAAATTAAAGGAGAATTGTCTGTAGTGTGTTGCTCAATGATCTCCAGTCCATCCGCGGAAAGCAAAACTATACCGGAATTTGCTGTTCCTATCCATTTTCGGTTTCCTCCATCCACTTCAATATCTGTGATGGAAGTATTTCCGAGCACATACTCTACGTTTCCTTCGAATTCCAGCTTGATCCGCTGAGCATTGTAATCACCTGCTGCTGCGCCAAAGGCACCGTCAGAATTGTAGAGTACTGCGAATCCATTGTCGGTTCCTATCCAGATCTCATTGTCGAAGTCTACCGCGATCGCATTTACTGTGTTCGAAGGCAGATCGCCGGTGGATTCTCCCGTGTTCAACTGCACCACCTGATCATCAGAAGGATCGGCCAGAGTGCCATTATCCTTGTAACCAAAAACACCGGCTCCATCCATAGCGAACCATTTGTTGCCATTATAGTCAATGGCTAGTTTTCGGGAAAATTTATTCTTTGCAGCCGTTCCGCAATCGAATGAATACCATGTACCGTTCTTTGTTAAGACGTTCAGCGGTTTATCGGAATACCCGTTCAACACCCAAAGCTGTTCATCTTCGTCGTAAGCCAAACCGGAAACATAGGACCACACCGACCCTTCGGAGGTAAATTCAAGGGGAGAATTAACCGGTGTAAATGTATCCGTAACTTGTCCGGTTCCATCCATTATGGATAATGGAATCTCCGAGAAGGTCCCAACAGCGATCTGTTCCTTGTCAGCGGGATTGATAGCAACAGCTACGAAATCCCAGATCAACTGTCCGTTCCACATGGTCATATTGTCCCTGTCCCGCAGGGTCCACGCCTCATCTTCAAAGATATACATACCTGAACCACTGAAAGTTGGAGAGATCGATGAAAGACCTCCACCAGCTACTGCCAATCGGCCTTCCTGCCAATCAAGCGCATAGTATTCCTTCTTCGGTGGGCCTTGAAATCCTATCCGAATCGACGAATATTCGTTGAAATAACGAACGAGCCCGGATCTTTTATCTGCCATCCAGATAAATCCTTCGAACGAAACAGAATGACTCACATTGGGGTAGGCACCAAAACTGTAGGTATTGCAGACGTTGGCAAGGCTTCCGTCATCATTGTAGACCAAGGTGCCACCCTCTGTGTCAACAGAAAGGTCATCGTCATGCATTCCCAGGCTGTTGACCTCAATTCCAAAGGACAGGTCAGTCAGAAGTTGTAATCCGCCCGGGGTAATCCTAAAAACAGAATCGCCGCCGAAATCAGGGGTTTTGAGACTTACGTAGAGGGTATTGTTCCAGTTTTCAATATCTCCATAGCTGTTGCTCAGTTCCACGGGCACCCTGTTGTCCACTGTCCATTGGGAGGCGTCCGGTAAAGCAGGATTCGCAAGATAGCCCATGAAGAGGCGCGATGCACTGAGCGCATACAACGTGTCATTACTAACCGTCACGTCGAGTAAGGCATCATTTCCGGAAGTGGGGTAATACGTATCCTTTACCTCATCCTTGTCCGGATCGATTTTTACGATAGCAAAACCCGTTGCGAGGTACAAATAATCGCCATATCGGATGATCTTGTTTATCTTTTTAGAGCCCTGTATCTGAGCCAGTTTGATTGCAGGAATATTGGTTACAGTGCCGTTCTTCAGCTGGTCAAAATTTCCATTCTCATATCCAATGTAAAGTGCTTGAGATACCTGATCAAAGAAGAGACAAGATGGAGAAATATCCGACAAACCATTCACCGCAGTCCATAACCGCTTTTCATCATCTGTGATATTGTACTCAAAAACACCGCTTTCAAATGCTGTAAATACACTTCCGTTTCCAGCTGCAACATCCAGTGCTTTTACAGATGGAACGTGCAGCCTCCATTCCCCCATTCCGATCTGAGCAGTCAGGGAGTTGCTAAGAAGTACCGACAAAACGAAAAGTATCCGCATAAATGTATTTGTGCTATTAACGAGCCGTTGTCAAAATTATTGGAAAGTCAAGGAAATAGCAACTGAAAGCAGTCAAAAGATCAAATACTTATATGAACTGCTAGCTCCATGGTTCAAGCGAAGATGCGTTCCTGGAAATTGGGAGGTATAATCCAGCGATTTGGATCGATAATTATTGCGCCCGTAATCCTGAGAAGAGGAACAATTAAGCAAAATAATCTTTGAAGAAAATGGATTGATACTCAAATCAACAATAAACTTTAAATTTGTGTACGCACCTTTGGTACAAGGCTCCGTAGCTCAATTGTATAGAGCACTGGATTTCGGCTCCAGCGGTTGGGGGTTAGAATCCCTCCGGGGTCACAAAAACAGAGTGAGAGTGAAAAGCGAGAGCGGTTCACTCCACTTTGTTTCTCTTCGCTCTCACACTCATTCTCGCTCTTAACATGAAAAGTTTGGATGATTCTCCTCATACTGGTGATCGCACTGCTCCACATTGTTTTTTGCAACAATAAACTGCTTGATTTCATGGAACTGATCGAAATCATTATACCGCTCTGAGATCGGTTGCCTGATCGGCATCTTTACTACATTTGAATAAAGTTTGAAAGACCATGCAAGTAGTTGACTACAACAAGCAAACCGATACTGAACTCCTCTACGAATACCTAAAAAAAGGTCCTCTTCTTCTGGAACTTAACAGTGTTTTTGCCGTGATTGCTCTACCGGATCAGTCTGGTGTAGAGATGATCGATCGCGTCAAGAATAGGCTGCCCGGTAAAGCATACGGTGGATTGATAGCGGACTATAAAGGTTTTATTCTAGCTTCCTTGTTGAACGTTGAGGAAAAGCAAATCATGCTGACTGATGAATTGGCAGCTTTGTTCACCAATTGCTTTATCCGATTACCGTGGCAAGAAGATCACGGATCAAAAGGGATGACCATGGACGGGATGTTTCAGGGTTTAATTCTGTCGGAACCTTTCCGCTCTTTTGCCGCATCGATTGAGCAGAAAATAATACAACAGGAGAATGCGTCACCTTTCTTGAAATGGTTGATCTGCTCGAGTGCAAATATCAGCGGCGATCCTATGGGATCGATCATTCAGTTTGAAAAAGCGCTGCAATTCGGGAAGGACAGAGGGATTGAATATATGATTACGTTTTCAGGGTTGCCCGAATTATCGGAAAAAGGTTCCTTCCCCATATTTTCTTTCACGGAAGGTCTATTTCGAATTGAACGAGACGGGCCGGGAGCAGAAAATATCAAGAACATTCTCCGAGGCAGAGGCTTATTTCAGGAATAAGATGCCTTTGAATACTTCAAAATTATCTAGAAGCTCTATCTCATCTATCAAGTTAATAAGCGCACGACTATCATGATCCCCGATGGATATACGGGAACATTCCAAGAACTTTGCTGTCAATTGCTCGTCTGACATGGGCGTTTTCCAATGGCCCGGCCAACTGTCAGATAAATTTTTAACGCCATTTTCGAGTTCTATTCGAACGATCATAGCACCGAAATCGGGAGCAATGGTGGGTTCCATAATCAATTTTATTCGATCAAGGTAATCTTGTATTTGTGCGGAATTCAACTTCTCATTGCTGTAGCTCTCAGAGGTTATCTCACCGTCCAACAAGGCCACTGCGACATTAAACTGAAAACTGAATCGAGCCTCGTCAGCATCTTTCGGGAATGGTCGGTCACAATATTTGAAAACAGGAGCTGTTATTTTGATCCAACCCTGCTCGTGCCTCTCAGAATGAAGTTGCAATGCTGCATGAATAGCAACCTGCATTGCGGTGTGTGCCGGCCATTTTTTAAACGCAAATCCCGGACTGGTAAAGCAGGACAATTCTTTCATGCCATCGAGGACTTCCGAAAAGTTGAAATGCGCACCGCCAAAGACTTGTCCCCATCCACTGCCCGTTTCAAGGATCGCGGAAGATGACGTGAGTCCGTGACGGGTCAAAAGAGCGGCCTCTAATCCGGATCGTGCGGCATTCCCGCAGTGAGTGGCTTTTGTCATTGTTCCAATATTCCCCGATATCCCAGAGGACCTGCTGGCGGCATAACCCAGTGCCATAGTGCATTCCTCCTGATTCAATCCGATCGCGATCGATGAGGCCAAGGCGCTTCCCATGGTGCCCACAGTACCGGGTGGGTGAAAGCCTTGTTTCTCGAAAGGGAAATGATGCTGGTCTCTTGCAGCCGTAGCATCATCTGTTTTTGCTCCAATACGCAAACTCGCTTCGAATTGAATACCGGCAATAAACGCTTTAAGAAATATTTCTCCACTTATATCGTATGCCTGAGCAATTGAAACAAGCGGTGCAAGGACGGGTGAAACAGCATGGGTCGGCGGCAAGAACATGGGTTCGAAATCCATTGCATGAATAGCACATCCGTAGATAAAAGCTGAATCCGGCAGATTACATTTCAATTCATGACCGACCACTTTGACCCCAGATTGATTTTCAAATTCTTTCAGATAGGACACCAAAACTTTTACCGTACTGTGTTCTAAACCCAGCAGAAGCACACCTATTCCATCAAGGATCATTCGTTTTGCAATGGCCAGCGTCTTCTCATCAATCGCGTGAATATCTAATCCATAGGCTCTTGCTACCAATTCCGCTGTTACATTCCCAAGGGGGTGACCATTCGATGTTTCTTGATTGTTAGAATTACTCATTACGGTCTGCGATTATTGTAAATACATTGCCAAGCTCACATTTCACAATTTTCAACCCTGCGGAAAGGTGACCGTAAAGACGGTTCGTTCGTCATCCGATGTCAGTGATAATTTTCCGTAATGCTCAGCAACGATGTTCGACACGATACTTAATCCCAGACCGGTACCGTTGCTTTTCTGTTTCGTCGTGAAGAACTTCTTGAAAATACGTTTCATGTCTTCCTCAGGTATGCGTGGACCATTGTTCTCAAAATGAACGCTGATACTTGATTCGGCTGTCTCTGAGTAAATACGGATATATTTGTCGGAGCGGGTTGATTCTTCGAATGCATCGATCGCGTTTTTGACGAGGTTGGTCCATACCTGAAAAAGCCTCATTTCAATACCAAGTATGAATGAGCCGGGTGGAACCTCGGTGATCAGATCGATCTTACCGGATAACCTGTACCTGAAAAGCGCCTCTATGATTCTGATGCTATGATTCAGGTCGATCTGTTCTTTCTTCTGGGTTAGATCCTCCCTGGAGAACAAACTTAAATTGGAGACCACCGATGAGGATCTTTCGACCGAGGTGTCTATTGCGAGTAAAAACGAATTGAGCAGTTTCATGTTCTTG
>JBKCAB010000512.1:0-2288 GCA_046307935.1 Bacteroidota bacterium
ATACGGACCCAATGAATCCCGTTGAAATCGGTCAATTTGACAACTGGTATGTACACGATGGTTTTGTCCGGAATGATACAATGTATCTAGCGCACATAGTGGATGGTTTCTTCTCGATCGTCGATGTGTCAGACAGGGCCAATCCGGTATTGATCGCTACGCAGTCAACACCAAACGATTTTACGCACAATATATGGCCGTCCGACAATGGGAGTTTTGCCTTTACTACGGATGAAGTCGCTGGGGCCTTCATTGCCTCTTACGATATCTCAGATCCCGCTGCAATTGTGGAGCTCGACAGAATACAAAGTTCACCCGGTGCCGGAGTCATCCCGCACAATGCACACGTGCGAGGAGATTACCTGATCACTTCCTATTACACGGATGGAATTACCATTCACGATATCACTCATCCACACAACTTGATACAAGTTGGTGGTTACGATACCTATCCAGGCCAGACCTCCAATTTCGAAGGCTGTTGGGGAGCATATCCTTTTCTTCCTTCAGGACTTATCCTTGCAACGGACATGCAGAAGGGATTATTTATTTTGGAGCCTACCTACGTTCAGGCTGCTTATCTTGAAGGATTGGTAACCGAAACGGTGAGCGGCAGTCCGATCTCCGATGTCGATGTTCAGATCGTGGGACATGATCAGGTTGACCGATCGGGATTTACCGGTAACTACGCGACGGGTATTTTAACTGCCGGAACGTATCAGGTAAGCTATTCAAAGGTTGGGTATTATCCCCAGACGCACAATGTAGTTTTGGTAAATGGTGAGATCGCGATCAAGGACGTTCAGCTGGTGCCTATTCCGCCATATAATTTCACAGTCACAGTTGTAAAAGCAACCGATGGTTCACCTGTTTCGAACGCAAAGGTAAGATTGATCGCGGATCTGATCTCCCACGAAGGCACTACAAATGCATTAGGTCAGGAGACATTCACGTTGTATTATCAAGAGGACTACAACATTCTTGCGGGCAAATGGGGTTTCATTACCACTTGTTTCGATTCGCTCATAGATGCTAATTCAGGATCAATGGTCATCGAACTTGAAAACGGATATTACGATGATTTTGAGTTTGATTTTGGGTGGACATCCAGCGGAAATGCATCAACCGGACTTTGGGAACGTGGGAAACCCAATGGCACTACATCAGGCTCCAATCCATCCTTTGATGCTGAATTTGACTGTGGGAAGCAGGCCTACATAACAGGTAACGGCACTGCATTGCATCCGGATGTTGATGATGTCGATGACGGAACAGCCGTCTTGATCAGTCCAGTGATGGATCTGAGCGGCTACAGTGACCCACACATCAATTATTCCAGGTGGTTCTATTGCAAATACGGAGCAGCCGAGGAAGATACCATGCGTGTGATGATCTCCAATGGATTTACAACTGCTTGGATTGATATAACCGGTCATGATCCGGCAACTGAATTGACATGGGTGCCCAAAAGCATCCGCGTACTTGATCATCTTGATCCCACTTCGACAGTTCAGATCATTGTAAGGGTTCCTGATTTCGATCCGGATGTGAACATTACAGAAGGCGGGATCGATTATTTCCATGTTTCGAATCTGAATGTCGCAGACCTCCCCGAGCTCGTTTCCGGTAAAGTACAGGTCTATCCAAATCCAGTCTCAGCAGCACTGCAGGTGAAAACCGGTACGAAAGAGCGCAGTTCATTTCGTCTATTTGACCCCAAAGGTCAGCTCTTGTTGAGTGGATCATTTCTGGGTGGTGACGGAAGTATTGACATTAAACACCTCGCCGCAGGTCTTTATTTTCTGCAGGTAAATGATGAGGTGATCAGGGTTTTAAAGGATTGAGTGTTGATGATATCAAGTAGTTGATGAGTTCACCTACATACCATTGATTAATTTTGGTCGTTAAATACATCTATGACAGCCGCCATTAAAGATATTTCAGTCGTTGTCCCGCTTTATAATGAAGCAGAATCTTTGCCTGAGTTGCACGCCTGGATCAGGCGAGTGATGAATGCGCATGATTTTTCGTACGAGCTCATTTTTATCGATGACGGCAGCAGAGATGGCTCCTGGGCGGTCGTTGAAGGACTCGCTGTCGATGACGTGAATGTGCGAGGCATAAAATTTCAGCGAAATTATGGTAAGTCAGCTGCGCTGCAGAAAGGTTTTGAAGCTGCCGTTGGAACGGTTGTTATAACGATGGATGCAGATCTGCAGGATTCACCGGACGAGATACCGGATCTGTTTAAAATGATAAAGGACGATGATTACGATGTTGTTTCAGGT
>JBKCAB010000513.1:0-355 GCA_046307935.1 Bacteroidota bacterium
CTTTCAGCAAGACCTTCCAATCAGAAAGCAAAATGGATTTCTCTTCGTTCGAAAAGACTTTTACGCCCCCGTCAAAATTGGTTTTGATGTTTAACTCCTCAAGCGCACCGGTATTTTCATCAAGAAGGGTGAGTACTCCATCATCGTTACTCTCTACAACATACTGCCGATATTCCCAGATCTGTCGCAATTCGTTGATTGCTCTGGTTAAGGCATCTTCCAGAAAAGGATTTGTAACATCGAAATAGGCTTCAGAAAAAGGCCAGGTGACTACCACTCCTTTGACTTCCTTGTGAGGATGTGCCACACGGTTTCGGAGTTGAATGAAGCTATCGAAGAATTGAAGAAAATTGGT
>JBKCAB010000514.1:0-2706 GCA_046307935.1 Bacteroidota bacterium
CTTTTCAATGTCATCCAGCAATGCTGAAAGCTGAGTACCGATGAATGTCGAAATTATAGCCGGAGGAGCTTCGTTGGCACCAAGACGATGATCGTTACCTGCTGATGCGATACACGCTCGAAGTATGTCAGAATGATCGTGAATGGCCTTGATGGTGTTTACAAAGAATGTGAGGAACTGAAGATTCGACTTCGGATTTTTACCCGGTGCCAAAAGATTTACTCCCGTGTTGGTTCCGAGTGACCAGTTGTTATGCTTTCCTGAACCGTTGACTCCTGCAAAAGGCTTTTCATGGAATAATACGCGAAAATCATGCTTTCGGGCGATCTTTTCCATCAAGTCCATCAACAGAAGATTGTGGTCGTTTGCAAGGTTACACTCTTCAAAGATAGGGGCACATTCGAATTGGTTTGGTGCTACTTCGTTGTGACGCGTTGTAACCGGAATCCCTAACTTCAATGCTTCCGTTTCAAATTCACGCATGAATGCTGTTACACGTTCCGGACTGGATCCAAAATAATGATCTTCAAGCTGCTGACCTTTCGCTGCGGCATGTCCAAAAAGTGCGCGACCTGTCATCATAAGGTCCGGACGTGCATTGAACAGTGCTTGGTCGATCAGGAAGTATTCCTGTTCCCACCCGAGTGTGGCATTGACTTTCGTTACATTCTTGTCAAAATACTGGCAAACCTCAACCGCAGCCTGATCGACCACATTCAGCGCTTTCAACAACGGCATCTTGTAATCAAGTGACTCTCCTGTGTAGGAGATAAAGATCGTCGGTATACATAAGGTCTTTCCTATCACGAATGCCGGCGAAGATGGATCCCATGCTGTGTATCCTCTTGCTTCAAACGTATTTCGGATACCTCCGTTCGGAAACGAAGAAGCATCCGGCTCTTGCTGTACGAGAAGGTCGCCATTGAACGATTCAATGGCTTTTCCAGGGCCAACCGGCTTAAAGAACGCGTCATGCTTTTCTGCTGTGGCTCCTGTAAGCGGCTGGAACCAATGCGTGTAGTGTGTAGCTCCTTTGGTCAATGCCCAGTCTTTCATCGCCGAGGCAACCTGATCTGCCATCTTACGGTCAAGACGCGCACCTGTCTGAATGGATTCCTGCATCGACTTGAATGCGTCAGAAGGCAAATACTCTCGCATAACCTCAATATGAAATACATTCTGACCGAAAAGTTCCGATATCTTTCCATTGTAATCGATATGCTTCGGAGTCCTGTTCAGCACATCCTGATACGCCTGCTGTCTTTTGGTTGCCATAGATAAAATTTAATTTTTCGGCAAAAATAGATCATTACGAGGGGGTCATGCAATTATTTTTATACTTTTTTGTTAACACACCCCCTCTAAAATTGATGAGATATTAAAAAAATGTATATTCTCAAGTTTTTAGAAGATAATTCGTTTTTAAGAACAACAATTCAATGATAATTCATAATCAGCTAGGAAAAGCATAATTAATTGAATGAAAAGCAGATTTAGTCTAACGGTTCGTACCGTCCAATCACTGATCAGGATTCCTGAAGATCAAAAATGAGTTCTGAACAGTTGTCCTTAGCAAACCAAACATTGGCAATTTCAAGCAATTCTTCTGCTGTGATCTTTTCAATCCCCGCATTGATCTCCTCTACGGTATCGATCTGATCGAAGAGGAGAAGACTTTTGCCCAAGCCCAGCATGAGACCGGAATTGCTGTCCAAACCTAAAGCCATGTGCCCCTTGATTTGCTCTTTCGCCCGGGCGAGCTGAAGCACCCCAAATTTCTTCTCCCGCATATTCTTCAACTCCTTGTATACAAGATCCACAGAGCGATCTATGTATTTTTGATCAGTTCCGAGGTAAATGCTCCAAAATCCAGTATCTACATAAGGAGTATAATTAGCTTCCACATTGTAGGCATATCCGTATTTTTCGCGGATCGACAATGTGAGTCTCGAGTTGAGCGCAGGGCCACCCAACACATTTATCAGCAAAGTCATCCCTCTTCTGAATTCATCCTTATAGCTGGGCGCAAGTCCACCGATGATCGCATGCGTTTGGACATTCGCCTCCTTCGATCTCACCTTGAACTGTCCCCTAGGGATAAAGGGACTGAATTCGACGAGGTCAGCTCCCTCGGGAACAACGGAGAAATAGCCTTCAAGCGTTGCGCGGAACTTATTGATTGGTATATCGCCGACGAACGATATCACCATGTTGTCAGCGGTAAAATGGCGCTTTGTGTAATCCAACAACTGTCCCCTTCCGAACGACTGGACACTTTCTTTAGTTCCTAGGATATTGTTGCCCAGCGCATGACCTTCAAAAAGCAATGATTCGAAATCGTCAAAGATCTTTTCAGATGGGCTATCGACATAAGAATTGATCTCATCCAGGATGATATCTTTTTCTTTTTCGATCTCCTTTTCAGGAAAATTGGAATTGAGGATAATGTCGGCGAGCAATTCAGAAGCCCGATGAAAGTGTTCTTTAGAAAAAGAAGCATACAAACAGATCTCTTCTTTGGCGGTGTATGCGTTGAGTTCACCTCCAACAGAATCTAGCCTCGAGAGCACGTGAAATGCTTTTCGATTCTCCGTTCCCTTGAAGATGCAGTGTTCCAAGAAGTGCGCCAGACCATCCTCATCTTTTCGTTCAAAGCGCGTTCCGGCAAGCACGTTAACACCCAAGTGAGCTACCTGTGCTGCTACC
>JBKCAB010000515.1:0-4213 GCA_046307935.1 Bacteroidota bacterium
TGGGGATTTGTTCCCGAGGATCATATTGTTGGGAAAGCATCTCTCGTCTGGTTCTCGAAGAGTCCATATATGGGGATCCGTTGGGAGCGACTTTTCAAATGGATCAAATAGGTGGAAATATTTCCCATTGCCTACTTCGGTAGTATCGGTTATTTCCAGGCACTGGCAAAAGCGGAGAAACCTATTTTTGATCTGCATGAGCATTTCGTAAAGCAATCACTAAGATCCAGATGCCGGATCCTTGGAGCGAATGGGATACAACAACTATCCGTTCCAGTCATTCGTCCGAATGGATCGAAAACAGCCTTATCAGAAGTTCAAGTCAGCCCCGACAATAGATGGCGAAAAGAACACTGGAGATCGATCGAAAGTGCTTATGCTTCTTCACCTTATTTTGAGTTTTACGATAAGGAGATCCGTTCTATGATCGAGTTTAACACGATCTTTTTGTCGGACCTTAATATTCACATGACTGTTGAATTATTTAAATTAATCGGTATCCACTTGAAGTATGAAGTAACAAATGCATATCGATCCGACTACCCTGTCGACCACCGCTCGGAGGAAGATATCAATAGCAGTTGTGAAAATCCCTATATACAGGTTTTCGGGAAGCAATTCGAACCGAACCTTTCGTTTCTGGATATTCTCTTTTGTGAAGGCCCTTTAGCCAGAAATTTTATTTTGAACCAGTAGACAAAGTATCTCCATTGGGAACATCATTCTTAGAGAATTCATACGGAAGTTTTTCGCGGTAGAGAAAGCGTTTTTGTACCGATTCATAAGGTCGATAAACATAATAAACAGAGTTGTTGTGTACGGCAAGCTTATCCACATAACGAAATTCTAACCGCACCAACTCTTTGATCTTTCCCGTTGTTAAGTCCACATTACCGAGATAGGTGTAACCTGCTCTGTCATATACTGCATAGATCTCACCAGTAGTTCGATCTTGGATCAACTGTTTCTTCCAACCCGTAGATCGCGGATTATAATGATGGTAGATCGGGATACTGTCGATCTTCTCACCAACAGCACTAAACGAATAAAGAAGATCTTTGTAGTAGTCAAAAACGAAAAGCGTGTCATTTCGGTGAAACATCGGCGCATACAATTCTTTGTAATAGATCGATTGCGTAAAATAATTCGCTCCTACCCAAACCTCGGCATCTATTCCGGTTGCCCTTTCTTTTTCCTTGGCCCAAAGCTTGGTTCGCACATCAACCCATTTGTATTCTGATCGATACAGCTCCATCATCAAGTCGTCTTGAATATTACAAATCTTGCGATAAGCTGAGTCCAGTAGATCGAAGGAAAAGTAAGAGAACGCAGGATAGTCCACCGAGAAGTTGGAGAAGAAAAGCTTTGTATGGTTGGTATCGAGAATAGGTGCAAGATATTTCAGGTAGTATTCCCTCTCTAACGTTGAAATGCCGATCCTTTCATCATTGACATGTATTCCATACACTTTATCGGAACAAACGACATGAGGATTTCCCCTATAATCTCTTACGAGTTCTTCTGCTTTTCCCGGAACAACGAATGAATTGGTCACTTCCAATCCATTATAAAGCAACAACTCGCTTCCTTTTCGGAGATTTTTGGGATAGGCTAGCAACACCAGCTCCCCGTTTTGTTGAATTTAAAAATCTGCAACACTCAGCCTTTTGGACATATATACTGTATCGGGAACACCCGGAGGTTTAATGACCACCTCGGCGAACTCCTGAACACGGATGGGCGTGAGTTCGAAAGTGTAAAAAACAGAATCTACAGTTGCAACCTTTCTGATGAGCTTCAATGACTCATACATGGGATGTGAGAAACCAAACTCAACTGCTCCTGCATGTATGGCACTTTCGATAATGCCCTTTTGATCCGAACGACCGATCACTGTCTGACCTCCAGCATCAGCCAACATTTGGACATTGGGAACCGGCTCACCATAACGCTTGTCGTACAATTGAATACGCACGAAAACAGTACGTTGTGCTTGGGCAAAAGAACACAGAAGAAGAAATAGAAGAATGACCGAGACCTTCATAACTGCTTTAGAGAAGGATGCAAGTAGCAAGGTATTTCCACACGTTGATCCGAATTTAAGGATCAACCACATATCAGACCTTCAGACACCAACCGTGTGTGTCCTCCACCTTACCGGCTTTCAAGTCATCGAGGTAAGCTTTGATCTTGGCTGAAATATCTCGACCCTCAACCGGCGGAAGTACCAGTACTTCGTCACGATAACCAATCTTAACTATAGGGGCTATTGTGGCAGCAGTACCGGCTCCGAATGCATCTTGTAATCGTCCGGAACGTATGGCATCTACGACCTCCTGAACAGATACCTTTCTTTCTTCAACGGGGATTCCCCAACTTCTGGCAATATCAAGGACTGAACGTTTCGTAACACCTCTCAGGATCGTATCCGCATCTTCCGATGGCGTGATCATCTTACCGTCAATAATGAAAACAATATTCATCGTTCCCGACTCTTCGATATACTGATGCTCCTTACCGTCAGTCCAAACCAACTGATGAAAACCCTTTAATTGTCCTTGTCTCGCCGGATAAAGCGATGCTCCGTAATTACCAGCTGTCTTTGCACGGCCAACTCCTCCAACTGATGCCCTTGTGTAGAACTCTTCGATCTTGACATTCACAGGCTCGCTGTAATATGCTCCAACAGGACAAGTGAAAATGATGAATTTGTACGTCTCGGATGGACGAATACCCACAAACTCATCTGTGGCGAACATAAATGGACGAATATAGAGTGAATATCCATCTTGAGCGGGCACCCAATCTGCATCCACTTCAACTGTCTTGCGGACCATTTCAACAAACATATCCTCAGGAACTACAGGCATGCACATGCGTTCACAGGACTCACGAAAACGAGCTGCATTCATGTCAGGCCGGAAGATCAGGATCTCTCCTGAGGCTCCCTTATTCGCTTTCAGTCCTTCGAAAACCGACTGACCGTAGTGCAATGCCGAGGTCGCAGGATGCAGACTAAGATTCGCAAAAGGCACCACCTCAGGTTGCTGCCATTCTCCATCCTTATAATCCATGACAAGCATGTGATCAGAGAATATCTTACCAAATGGAAGATTATCCCAATCGACTTGCGCGATGCGGGAAGTTTCAGTTCTTGTCACCCTGATGTTTAAGGTTTCCTGTAACATACATTTCGAATATGTCACGAATATACGCAGAATACCTCATGCAACCTACACGTTGAGGGAAGCTACCGTGATTATTTGTTAATTTAGCCACACTAGTTTAATGGACAGAAGCAGACAGATTTTATGGGATTTTTGGGGCTTTGAAAAATTCCGGCCTCAACAGGAAGACATTGTAGACGATGCCATCAACGGGCATGATGTTTTGGCATTACTTCCAACCGGAGGAGGAAAATCCGTTTGTTTTCAGGTTCCAGGTATTGCCCGTGAGGGCCTGACCATTGTGATCTCGCCATTGATCGCTCTCATGCAGGATCAAATACAAAATCTTCAAAGGCGGGGCATTCAAGCAAAAGCCATCACAAGTGGGATGAGCTTCAGAGAAATTGATATCACATTGGACAACGCAAGGTTTGGAGGTCTCAAGTTCTTGTATATATCACCCGAACGGATTACAACCACAGTGTTCCATGAACGACTGAAAGTAATGGAAGTTGGCCTAGTCGTTGTTGATGAAGCACATTGCATTTCAGAATGGGGGCATGATTTCAGACCGGCATTCATGAACATCCGTTCCATTCGGGAAATCCATCCAGGGACTCCAATTATAGCATTAACAGCAACTGCCACAGATCGTGTACGAAAGGACATCATTACGCAATTGGCAATGAAGAACCCAGTCATACATGAAGCCTCTTTTTACCGCCCAAATTTGAGCTATGAAGTCTACAAGTCAAGTAACAAGACGCAGTCCATTCTGTCATTTCTAAGTGAAAATGCGAACGATTGCGGTATTGTTTATTGTCAGACGCGCAAAAGCGTCAAGGAAGTAGCCAAACTTCTGTTCGCTCACGGAATTAGTTCCGGTATATACCACGGTGGAATGGACAATGTTAGTCGATCGGACATGTTGAATGCATGGCTAGCAGGCAAGGTAAAAGTCATGGTTGCAACCAATGCTTTTGGAATGGGGATCGACAAACCCGATGTTCGAAACGTACTTCACTATGAACTGCCAAACAGTCTGG
>JBKCAB010000516.1:0-747 GCA_046307935.1 Bacteroidota bacterium
CGAGACCTCACGCCGAACAATTGCAGCACATCTTAATTGTCAACCGTCAGAGATCATCTTCACTTCAGGAGGGACAGAAGCGGATAACATGGCTCTTCACTCCTGCGTTCATTTACTCGGTATTCAGCACATCATTACTTCCAGTATTGAACATCATGCCATAGGACATACCGCCGAAGCACTGGCACAATCTGATGGGGTGAACGTATCGCATGTAACAGTTGACAGTAAAGGACACGTTGATCTCAACCATTTGGAAGAATTACTGGCATCCTCCGGACGGGCACTTGTTACACTGATGCATGCCAACAATGAGATTGCCACGCTGCTGCCCCTGAATAAAGTGAGTGCGCTTTGCCGAAGATACGGTGCACTTTTCCACTCGGATACGGTACAAACGATGGGGCATTATCCATTCGATCTGAAGGCGCTTGATATTGATTTCATCACGTGTGCTGCACACAAATTCCACGGACCGAAAGGAGTAGGTTTCCTTTACATCAACAAAAACACGAAGGCCGGGGCTTTAATTCACGGTGGTGCGCAGGAAAGAGGTCTTCGCGGTGGCACTGAGAATGTATACGGAATAGTTGGTTTAGCAAAGGCCATGGATCTCGCCTATGAAGATGTACAAGGACACCAAATTCACGTTCAAGGATTGAAAACTTACATGATCGAACGATTGAAAGGGCTGTTCAGTGATATATCATTTCATGGCGAAACGGATCCGGAGCATTCTCTTTACAC
>JBKCAB010000517.1:0-670 GCA_046307935.1 Bacteroidota bacterium
CAAAACCAGGATTTCTTTGCGTCCGTTTGGGATGTCGCTCGACTTGTACCCGCCGGACGTGTAACCACCTATGGTGCAATCGCCAAATACCTGGGTTCAGCACGATCGAGCCGAATGGTTGGCTGGGCAATGAATGTGTCACACAAATACATTGATGTTCCGGCACACCGTGTTGTGAACCGTAATGGTATACTCACCGGAAAGCTGCATTTTTCAGATCCGCTATTCATGCAGAGTGCGCTGGAAAAGGAAGGTATTGTAGTTGTAAATGACCAGATCATGAATTTCGCATCTCATTTCTGGGACCCTATGGCAGAACTAGGACTTCCGTGATATCGGAAAGTCGGGAAAAGAACTTACTTTCGTAAAATGGTAGTTGTAACGGGTGGAACAGGGCTATTGGGAAGTCATTTACTTGCCGAGCTGTCAAAGGGTGATAAAATCATTCGTGCCATTTACCGAGATGAACAGCGGATCGAACATGTGAAGAAGGTTTTTTCTTTTTATTATGGTCCAACATACGAATCTCAATTCAATAGAATCCAATGGATTCAAGGTGATATCCTCGATGTCCCATCGTTAGAGGAAGCCTTTGAGGGAGCTGAAACCGTCTACCACTGCGCGGGTTTCGTGTCTTTTGCCCGACGGGATTTTTTCCGGTGCATGAAGA
>JBKCAB010000518.1:0-1970 GCA_046307935.1 Bacteroidota bacterium
CCGCTGTATGGAGTAGTTCCTCCCGCAGCAAATACAGTGATCACTCCTGTTTCACCGTTACAGTTGATGTCATCGCTTACCGCAGCGTTTGCAGTAAGAAGAGATGGCTCACTAACTGTAATGCTTGTAGTTGATGAACAACCGTTTGCATCAGTAACCGTGTAGGAATATGTACCCGCAGTTACGGAATTAGAACCAGTTCCTTCGTAAGGAGCAGTTCCTCCGGTTGCAGTTACTTCAACTGATGTTGAACCACCGAAACATGCGATCGCACCTGATGTAGATGCCGCAACAAGAACTTCTGGTTCAGTGATCGGAGCTGAAGCTACAGCGTCACAACCGTAAGCACCGTTCGCAGTTACGTCGTATGTTCCAGGAGCAAGACCTGAAACCGAAGTTTCACTGCTAATCACAACTGCACCGTTAGACCAAGCGTAATCGTAGCTGTTTCCGTCAACACCTCCTGAAAGTTCAACACTTGCAGTACCGTTTCCTAGACCATTACATGTAACATCTGATGTAGAAACTGACAACGTCGGATCATCAACAACAGTCACATAGATATCGCCGCTTGTGCCGCATGAAGCGTCTTCGAAGCTTGTAACCACAAGTGCATAGGTTCCGGACATAGCTAGGTCACCAATAGGAAGCGACACATTCAGCGGAGCAAAGTTATACTCCACCTCAGTAAGCGGTGATGCACCAGAAGCTCCGTCATCGAATGTCCAGTAGTAACCTACCGCTGAGTTTCCGGTGATTGAACCTGACAAGTTCATTCCACCACCCACACACACCGTGCTGTTATTTACATCTGAAGTAACAACTGCTCCAAGAGCAGCCGGCTGACCAACTGTAAATGTCTGAGTAGAAGATCCCCAACAGTTTGTAGCAACCAGTGTGTAAGTTCCTGCAGCAAGTCCTGCAGCAGAACCGTTGAATGCGTTTCCGTTCAACGTAGCTGTAGCTGAGTTACCGTTTCCGTTCACAGAAGCATTGATCGAACCGTTGCTCACTCCGAAACAAGTTGCGTTATTCGCAGTTCCTGTGATAGTCGGTGCAGCTCCTGTTCCTGAAACGTTCAATGTAAATGCTCCAACATCTGCAGTACCAAATCCTTCAATAGTCACATAATACGTACCTGCAGCAAGTGTTGCTGTGGCCTGTGACAATCCGAAGAATCCACAAAAATCATCATCCAATGCAATAATTCCACTGCCCACAGCGCTGGTCACATAAATATACGAATCCCATGTTGAACCTCCACACAATGAGAAGGTGTAGTTCCCAGCACATGAAATGTTTACAGCATACGTTCTGTCAAACCCAGCTCTAAGAGCATTGTCATCACAAGCTCCAACTGTCGTTCCTGAAATGGAGAACGGTGCTGAATAAGTGAATGTTCCGTCAACTGCTGAACCAATACATGGACAAGCGATCGAGATTGAACCTGTGCTTCCGTTGGTGTCTTCATCATCCAATAGGAAATAATAAGTTACGCCCGCAGTCAATGTCACATTGTTTGTAACCGTACCGGAAATATCATCGATGTAGGTCCATCCTGTATTGTTACAACCAGATGCTGCACTCTTTACAAAAAGATCGATCCATCCTGAACCGTTGTTGGTAACAGTGATCGGGTAAGATGCAGTAACGGTTGGTGTGAATGTAAACAAGTTCTCACGACCAGGAGTTGTGAATGGCCCACCGAAACTAGACCAGCTACCGTTACCGGAAGTGATATTCACGTTTGTAGACGTTCCACATGCTGCGATGTTGGTAACAGTGTTACATGCGTTGTATGGTGCAGTACAAGTAAGAGACATCGGGAATGATCCCGTACCGCTATATAAAGCAGCTAAAACATAATATGTAGTACCGCTTACTGAACTCCAGGAAACAGAAGACTGTAAACCTGAAGCATCGTCGCTTCCACCTACGCAGGATAGGCCGGCACATGATCCGCTGAAGAC
>JBKCAB010000519.1:0-1038 GCA_046307935.1 Bacteroidota bacterium
CTCTGATTGTAATAGATCCCCAGAAAAACATTCGCCATAAGCAGTATGGGAACTACAGCTAAACCTTCCCAGTACGATTCATTTCGGATGAAATACTTGAAGATCTCGAGGTTGAGTGACACCAACAAAAACACCAAAGAAACCGTTGCGATGAAAATGTTCATGATCTTTGCATAGACCTTGTTGCGGTCTTCATTCTTCAACTGTGCAAAGAAAAAAGGCTCTGCGGCATAACGGTAGGCCTGCAGTAATATCGTCACCAACATGGCCAACTTGTAGCATGCACTGTAGATGCCTACCTGCGCCTCTGCATAGGTCAACGACTCCTGTGATGAACCATCGTAGAGGATGTGCTTGAGTAGAATTCTGTCGATTGTTTCATTGATGAGCCCAGCAAAACCGGCTATAACAAGTGGTGTGGCATACCACAGCATTCTCCTCGCCATTTGCCAGTCGAAGCGGAGCTCAAGACTCATAAACTGTTTGTAAAGCAATATTGGCTTTACCACAGACGCGAACAAGTTGGAAAAGAGGATGAACAAAACCCCTTCTTCCGGTCGTGCCGGATCGAACGCATAAAGCATGAGGAGCAAATTCAACCCAATATTTACACCTATGGACGTGAACTGTATTCCGGCGAATTCCAAGGCCTTTTCTTCCGCTCTAAGCTTGGCCAATGGCAGTGCGGTAACCGCGTCGATGCACACAATAGCTGCCAGCAGGATGATGTATTCGTTGTGGCCAGGGTACAGCAAGAGGTCTGCAATGTCTTCGTTGAAGTACATCAGTGTCAGGAAGAAAATAGCATTCAATCCGATCACAGTCAGGAAACCATTGCGGAAGACCTTTTCCTTGTCCTCGTGGTCCTGAAGGAAACGGAAAAAGGTTGTTTCCATACCGAAGGTAAGAAACACAACAAGAAAAGCTACCCAAGCATAGAGTTCCGAAACCACCCCATAGTCTGAGGGATCCGCGAAGACATGCGTGTAAAGTGGTACGAGTAAATAGTTAAGTAAGCGCCCGATAATACTCGAAAGC
>JBKCAB010000520.1:0-1456 GCA_046307935.1 Bacteroidota bacterium
GGATTCATGAAGTGCATTCCGATCACTTTGTCCGCACGGCTGGTCGCCGCAGCGATCTTGGTAATGGAAATGGATGAGGTGTTCGAAGCAAGAATTACTTCGGGTGCTGCATATTTGTCAAGATCAGTAAATATCTTGAGCTTAAGGTCTACATTCTCTGTTGCAGCTTCAACAACCAAATGAACTCCTTTTACACCTTCTTCTGTAGAGGTAAAAGTTGATATGTTGGCTAAGGTATCTGACTTTTGTGCTTCGGTTAAAACTTCCTTTGCAACTTGCCTGTCAAGGTTTTTTGAAATCGTAGCAAGTCCTTTCTCAAGCGAAGCCTGAGAAATATCGATCAAATTCACTTTGTAGCCTTTCTGAGCAAATACGTGGGCAATACCGTTCCCCATGGTTCCTGCGCCAATCACTGCAACGTTCTTCATTGTTGTGTATTTTTTTTGACAAATATAAGCACTTGAAGGTATCTTCACCTCCTGTAAATTGAGGAACAAACGGAATGATGAATTGTTATTCGGGTTTGTTGTAAAAATTAATTGAAAAATGGATTCAATAACACAGATCGTGCTTGGTGCATCTGTTGCTGAGGCTGTGGCAGGTAAAAAAATGGGCAATAAGGCGGCGCTCTGGGGTGCAATTGCCGGAACAATTCCGGATTTGGATGTTTTCCTGAATTCATTTTTTCACCCAATTGATGCTGCACTTGTGCACCGTGGATTCACGCATTCGATTTTCTTCGCTTTTTTGGCTGCACCAATTGTTGGATGGCTACTGTTCAGACTTCACAAGCGCCGTTATGAAAAGAAACTGTGGATTCAATTGTGGTTCTTGGCTACGATCACCCATCCCATGCTGGATATGTTCACGAATTACGGTACCCAATTCCTGTGGCCATTAAAGGAACGGATCACTTTCAACACTGTTTTTGTAATAGATCCTTTGTATACACTGCCTTATCTGACTTGTTTGTTGGTTGCACTCTTTCTGAGAAGGGAACGACCAGCCAGATGGAAATGGAACATGGCAGGTTTACTTTGGTCGAATGTATATTTACTTTGGGGTGTTGTTATCAAGCTTTCAATGCTTTGGAATGCCAATAGCTATCTGGCAGAAAGCGGCCTTAAAACGCGCAACGCTATGGTTACGCCGATGCCATTGACAAGTTTTTACTGGATGATGCTTGCCGAAGATGATCAAAATTACTACGTTGGCTATAAGTCACTTTTTTACCCCTTTCAGCCATCAGATACTGATACAATTTCAAAGAATAAGAGCCTGCTTGATCAGGTGAAATGGCCCAACAAGAATTATTCGGAAACTTTGAAATACATCTCAAATGGTTACTATACAACGGAAATTTCAAATGATACTTTGTATTACTACGATCTTCGTTTTGGATTGATCACCAAAGCAACGAATGGAAAGGTGAAGAAACCGATGATGGGTTATGGAA
>JBKCAB010000521.1:0-16924 GCA_046307935.1 Bacteroidota bacterium
CGTTCAAATTCGTTCTTTCCAGTCCAAAGGAGCCCATCAGGAACAGATCCGGCTGGAGGTTCTCGCTGCCATCGACGCTTGTTTGCAAGACAACTATTTCAAGTCTGATATCTGTGTTTTGACCGAAACCAACAATACAGCCAACGAATGGGCATTGACGCTTAAAGCTGCCGGACACGATGTGGTATCGGCAGAATCACTTTTGCTTGATAATGATTTGAAAGTGAATCTAACAGTCTCTTACCTAAAGATACGACTCAAACCATCCGTTGCGTCCGAAATGAAAAAATTCGCAGAGATCTTTTTCAGGATCAGGCATCAGGATAATTTCAGTAGTTATACTGCATATCTCAAAAAAGGAACTGATAAATCGGGTAAAACTTTTACTTATTTCGACGCTGCTTCTTTCCAGATCGAACAGTTTGGATCTGCAGCCCGATTTTTCTGCGGTTACGAAACCCTTTATGATCTCGTACAGCGGTTTTACATAGCCATGGGATGGAATGAGCTTACTGATCCATACCTCCATCATTTTGGCGACTTTGTTTACGATTTCGAGCAATCGAAGGGACCGGATCTGTCCGGCTTGATCGATCATTACGAAGAGAAAAAGAAGTCGCTGGCAATTCAGACACCGGTCAGCGATAACGCCATTGTTGTCATGACCATCCATAAATCCAAAGGACTCGAATTCCCCGTGGTTATTGTGCCAGATCTGGATTTTGACACATCTATACGAAATACATCGAAATTCCTTGTTGAAGCCGACGAACTCATTCTACATACGACACTTTCGAAATCCAGCAAGATAGATGCCGTTCGAAAACTTCACGCAGATGAGTCGGATCACATCCTGACGGATAAAATGAATCTCTGTTATGTGGCGCTAACCAGACCGGAATTCCGGCTCTATGCTTTTAACCCGAATAATGACAAAGGATTTGGAAAGATCTTCGACAAGGTATTTACCCTTCTTCCGGATGCAATCTCTGAAAATAATGTAGTTACGGTCTCCCGAGGGGAGCCAAGCACACGTATTCCCCGCGCCAAATCGGAAACAGTCTTTTTCAGACCGGAGGAGATGAATGATCGCCTATGGTTTCCTGAGATCGCATTGAAAGATGACAGCTCGAAAGAGAAAGACGGTGAATATTCGGATGACCGACGATTTGGTGATCAACTCCATGCCCTGATGTCCGAGATCAACACGATCGATGAACTCTCCTCAAGACTAGAGAAATTGATCCATCAAGGCGTAATTGAATCAAAGAATGTCGATCGCATCCGTGATCTTGTTCATGATCTTTTCGATATGACGGCGTTTCGGACACTCTTCGAAGGAAATACGGAGATCATCAGTGAACGCTCACTCATACTCGATGAGGAAAGCATCAGAAGGCCTGACAAAGTGGTCATACGCCCTGCCGACACCGTAATTATTGACTTTAAAACCGGAACCAAGAGACCCTCACATGAGAAACAAATGAGGGAATACATTACTGCATACCAGCAAATGGAATTCCCCGATGTCAAAGGTTATCTGTTGTACACTAATGGTCCGGAACTTGTGCGAATCCTTTAATCCTTTAATTCTGAGAAAGCCTGTTGAATTACTGTTTCATCGACAAGACTCGGCACTGTAACCTTCAATTTGGGTTCGATCTGCATAGCACGCTCGATAGCAAAGATGGCGCCTTCATTTCTTGCCCAGGACCGTCTTGCGATCCCATTGTTCACATCCCAGTGAAGCATCATTTTCAACCTTCGATCGGCCTCATCAGAACCATCCAACAACATCCCGAATCCACCGTTGATGACCTCTCCCCATCCAACGCCGCCACCATTGTGGATGGAAACCCAAGTAGCCCCACGGAAGCTATCCCCGATCACATTTTGAATGGCCATGTCTGCCGTGAACCTTGAACCATCATAAATATTGGAAGTTTCTCGGTACGGCGAATCTGTGCCCGAAACATCATGGTGGTCTCTACCGAGCACGACTGGTCCAATCTCTCCACGTTTAATTGCCTGGTTAAATGCCTCGGCTATCCGCATTCTGCCTTCCGCATCGGCATATAGGATTCGAGCTTGGGAACCCACAACCATTTTATTCTGTTGAGCACCTTTGATCCATTGAATGTTGTCGCTCATTTGTTGCTTGATCTCCTCTGGACTGACACCCATCATTTCTTCAAGAATTTGACAAGCAAGCTCATCTGTACGCTGAAGATCTTCGGATTTCCCGGAGGCACATACCCATCTGAACGGCCCAAATCCGAAATCAAAGCACATCGGTCCGAGAATATCCTGAATATAGGATGGATATTTAAAGTCGATCCCGTTTTCTGCCATTACATCTGCACCCGCTCTCGATGCCTCCAAAAGAAAAGCATTTCCGTAGTCAAAAAAATAGGTGCCGCGCGCAGTGTGTTTGTTCACAGCTGCAGCATGCCTTCTCAACGTTTCCTGTACCTTTTGTCGAAAAAGATCAGGCTGTTCCGCCATCATTTGATTTGACGCTTCAAATGATATACCGACGGGATAATAACCGCCTGCCCAAGGATTGTGGAGCGATGTCTGATCCGAGCCGAGATCAATGTAGACACCCTCTTGATCGAATTTCTCCCAAACGTCCACTACATTTCCCTGATAGGCTATAGAAACAACCTCCTTGTTCTCCTTGGCTTTTCTGACACGAGCACACAGATAATCAAGATCTGCGATCACTTCATCCACCCATTGCTGAGAATGTCGAGTATGAACAGCTTTCGGATTAACCTCCGCCGTTACCGAAATACAGCCGGCAATGTTACCTGCTTTCGGCTGAGCGCCCGACATACCACCGAGACCAGCTGTGACAAAAAGTCTACCCCGAAGATCTCCATCCTTACCTGCAATGTTGCGAAGCGCATTGAGCACCGTGATTGTTGTTCCATGTACAATTCCCTGAGGACCAATGTACATGTAAGAACCTGCTGTCATCTGGCCATACTGTGTGACACCTAGCGCATTGAATCGTTCCCAGTCATCCGGTTTTGAGTAGTTCGGTACCATCATTCCATTTGTAACCACTACGCGGGGTGCATCAGGATGAGACGGAAAAAGCCCCATTGGGTGACCGGAATACATAACAAGCGTTTGCTCGTCGGACATTTCTGCGAGATATTTCATGGTAAGTCTGTACTGGATCCAATTCTGAAAGACAGCTCCATTGCCTCCGTAAGTGATCAATTCATGTGGATGCTGGGCTACCGCGTTATCCAAATTATTCTGGATCATCATCATAATGGCCTTCGCTTGCTCAGACTTACCCGGATAATCACCTATTGGTCGTGCATACATGGTGTAATCCGGTCGATATCGGTACATGTATATTCGGCCGTAGGTTTCCAACTCCGCCAAAAACTCCGGCGCCAGTTCAGCATGTAAGTGTGTGGGGAAATACCTCAAGGCATTACGAAGTGCCAGCTTTTTTTCCTCTCCGGAAAGAATATCTTTTCTTTTCGGCGCATGATTCACATTCGGATCATACGGTTTCTTCGAAGGTAGTTGGCGTGGAACACCCTGAAGAATATCTTCATGAAATTCGAGAGTTGTCATGACAATTGGTTTGCGATACAAAGGTACTCAAACCAAAATGAAAAACCCCTTGAAAGGGGCTTCATCTATCGAATCACATTGATAGATCCTTTGAACTCAATCTTATCGTCATTGATAAGATTTTTCGTTCGGATGGTCCAATTGTAAACACCGTCTTGTACAATGACTCCTCCATAGGTGCCATCCCATCGAGCCGAGGGGTCGTACGATTCCCAAATGATCTCGCCCCAACGGTTGAAAATCAATAACTCAAAATCATAGATATCTATTCCCTCAATATAAATGCCCCAATCCTGATTGAATTCATCATTATCCGGTGTAAACGCATTCGGAGCATACATAATTATCTCCGGAAGTACAATAACGGTCTGCTCCGTCGTATCGATGCACCCAAATTCAGAGGTTGCGATCAATGTCACATCATATTCCCCGGTAACACCGTCTGGATACATCACGTTCACATCAGTTTGTTGCGAGACACCGGGATTACCACCTTCAAAGAACCATTCATAGGACTCCCCATTAGACGAATAGTTGATGAATTGCACTTGTGTGTTAAACATAAGCACGGGGTTTGGTGAATAGGTGAAGTCAGCTATCGGTAAAGGATTCACATTGATAATATTGTTAAAAAGCGTTGAGTCAATGCACCCATCGGGAGATGTGACGATCATGAATACATCGTACAAGCCCGCACTCAACATATTGGTAGTAACCGTATCGGAATTCACAAAGATGTCTCCGTTCGAAACTTCCCAATAGACGCCTCCAACCATGGTAGGATCCGTTTCATTGATCAGAATGTACTGAGCCGGCTCGCATTGATCGTTCACAAGTACTGACATCAGCGGTACAGGAACAGGAGCAACCAAAACTGTTGTGATAAGCTGAAGTGGTGAAGACTCACATGCATCCTCTATGGTAACGGTATAATTGGTTGTTACAGAGGGATTGACCGTAATAGAAGATGTTGTTCCTGTATTGGTCTGACCATTACTCCAGTTAAATGTATACGGGCCACCTATACCTCCAGCTGCTGTTGCTGTCAGATTGGTAGGATATCCAGGACATATAGTAACTTCAGGAGATATAATTCCGCTAATCGGTGTTCTGACAGATACCACGATCGTCTCGGTAGGGGAAACACAACCTCCCTGGTTTTCTGCATACACCGTGTAGGTCTCATTATTCTCGGGGGAAACGAGTTGAGTAGCACTGGTTGAAGATGTATGACTCCAATAATATACAAAGCTAGAACCTCCGACTGCGGTTGCTGTTAGCGTTGCCGTTCCATTCTCGCAAATAAGCGTATCGCTGCTTACGCTGATAGTCACCGGCGCTGGGTTCGGTACAGATACAAGCGTACACGTTTGACATCCCAATGCATTACGCGAGCAAACTGTGTAGTTCCCTGTATTGACTCCGTTGAGGGTCGAACTGATACCCCAAGTAACACCTCCATCAAAGCTGTATTCATCGGCATTCGGACTTACTATTGTTATTGATCCATCAGCACTACCAGCGCAACTTGGAGCAGTTGAAGTTGCAGTTTGGGTAAGATTGGTCACTAAAACACTCACAGTATCACGGTAAATCCCGCAGATCGTATTGTTTTCTCTGAGCACAAATTGATAGACCCCAAGTTGATTGACAGTAACGGTCGGGGTAAGGTTGTTGAAATTCGGTGAAAAAGTGACTGTGGGCGTGGGCGTGATACCTGTTGTGATAACCTGCCATGAAGCTTGATTGGCTGCGCTGCTTACTGTTCCGCTCAGATATATGGGCTGTCCCAAGCAAACCGTATCATCGATACCTGCGTTCGGAGCTGGTGGGGGAACGACCGTTATCGTAAACTCTACCGTATCCAGGAACTGAGAGGACGTTAAGGTTGCAGGTTGAAAAACTTGAACTGCATAAGTTGTGGTCACTGTTGGCGTAACCGTCACATTCGTTCCGGCACTTGTATTGGAAACCCCATTTGTAACTAACCAAGTAAACTGTGGGGATGGTAAACCAGGTGTAGCAATGTTGACAGTTGCACTCGTTCCTTGACAAATGGTCTGATCTGCTGCAGAGACACCACAAACGACCTGTGCCGATCCAAAGAAATCAAGATCAACATTCTGGTTTGTAAAGCTGTAATTTGACAGACAAAGCATGTAAGACTGTCCGGCTGTAACATTCAGTGGCGGTTGGTAACTGGAAGGATCACCACCTGTCGGTAAGCTACCCGCTGGGGCCATTCCTGTATTGCCATTGCAAGCTCCGTTCCAGTTGCATGCTACCGGAGGCAATGTGTTTCCATTGATACCTGCACAAGCCTGTGTCGGGTCTGCGTTCGGCATTTGCCACATGATCCAATCAAAACATCCTCCTTGTGTTCCGATTATCGACCATTCCAATGTGCCACTAGTAACCACATTGATCGTTATAAATGTGGATACTGTTTCACCGGATAAAAGACATCCCGAGTTTATTCCTTGAGGATTTGTTGAAGGATTTGTTATCGAACCCGAGGTAAAATCCGGCACATTGTATGTTGGTTGAGTTCCAACTATCCCAAAGGACGGAGTTGAACATCCTGGAATTGCCAGATTACAATTCACGGGTAGCTGCTGTCCTGTTGCCAGCTGGCAGATAATTGTAAAAAGGAAAAGGACCTTTCTCATTGTTTACTTTGAACAGTCCGCAAAAGGAAATGGCTTCATTGCATCCACCCCATGTCTTCCGATCTGAACACAATAAATAGCATCAGAATACGCGTTGAACCATGAAGCAAACTCAGCTTCAGTCAGGGAATTCAGCGCCTTTGTTAAAATGAATACCCTGCGTGTGTTGAGATCAAGCCTTACAACCCGCAAGTAGGGGTTCTGTCTCATTTCGATTTCTAACTGACGTATTGCTTCGTCTGACTCAATATCCAACATGCACTGTCCGAAGAACTGAGCACCTGATGACTGGTCTTGTGAGAAGCTGCATAATGACATACAAACTGCACAAACAGTGGAAAAAAAGAAGTTTAATCTATTCACGGAAAGTAGTTTTAATAGCTTTTAGACGCAAATGAGCACCCGAAGGTTGCCAATATTTCCATAAAATTAAGGAATGTCAATTTAAACAACAAAAAAAGGGAGCGAACTCCCTTGGTAAAAATCGAATTCTAACACAATAACATCAATCAAAAAAGATATTTAAAGCGCTTACCCGGATAAACTGCTGTATCTCCCAATTGTTCTTCGATCCTTATGAGTTGATTGTACTTTGCCATTCGATCACTTCTGGAAGCAGAACCTGTTTTGATCTGTCCTGTATTGAGCGCCACCGCCAGATCAGCGATCGTACTATCCTCGGTTTCACCGCTTCTGTGACTCATCACAGAGGTATAACCGTTTCGCGTTGCCATCTGCACCGCCTCAATAGTTTCCGTGAGTGAACCGATCTGATTGACCTTAACAAGAATGGAATTCGCTATCCCTTCCTCAATCCCTCTTGAAAGACGGCGTGTATTGGTCACAAAAAGATCATCGCCAACAAGTTGTACCTTCTTCCCCAACTCATCAGTTGCCAGTTTCCAGCCCGTCCAGTCGTCCTCGGCCAAGCCATCTTCGATAGATACGATCGGATATTTCAAACACCAACCCTTCCAAAACGCAACCATTTCTGTTGAGTTCATTTCTTCTCCTGTTGAATGGAAGATATATTTGGCTTTTTCAGCATTATAGAACTCTGAGGAAGCAGCATCCAACGCAATGTAAATATCTTCACCAGGACGGAAACCCGCTTTTTCAATCGCCTGAAGGACAACTTGAATTGCTTCTTCATTTGATCCCAGATTCGGAGCAAATCCTCCTTCATCACCAACATTGGTTGAGAGTCCTTTCGACTTGAGAACTGCCTTGAGATGATGAAAAACTTCTGTTCCCCAACGCAAACCTTCCGAGAACGATGAGGCTCCAAACGGCATGACCATAAACTCCTGGATGTCGATCAGATTGTCTGCATGCGAACCGCCGTTCAAAATGTTCATCATTGGAACAGGTATCGTTACAGCACCTACTCCACCTACATATCGGTACAGATCAAGTCCCGCCTCCATAGATGCCGCTCTCGCCACAGCAAGAGAAGTCCCCAAAATGGCATTCGCTCCTAGCTGAGATTTGTTCTCTGTTCCATCCAATCGGTTCAACAAAGAATCCACTCCTTTCTGATCGAAGACGTCGAAACCATTCAATGCATCATTGATCATTCCATTGACATTCTGAACGGCCTTGAGAACACCTTTACCTAAATAAAGTGACGTATCTCCATCCCTTAGTTCTACGGCCTCGTGAATACCTGTTGACGCCCCGGACGGCACAGCGGCTCTCCCGACGAATCCATTGGCTGTAACGACGTCCACTTCAACCGTTGGATTACCTCGGGAGTCGAGGATCTGACGCCCTGTAACTTTAACTATATGACTCATTTTCTGTACTGTTTCATGTTATGAATGAACTGATCGAACAAGTACCTGGAATCGTGCGGGCCAGCAGATGCTTCCGGATGATATTGTACCGAAAATACGGGTCTGTCAACCAATTCTATACCAGCGATCGTATCGTCATTCAGGTGCTTGTGGGTTACACGTATATCTGGATTATTACTGACACTCTCCTTCGAAATAACGAAACCGTGATTCTGTGATGTGATCTCACCCTTTCCAGTTTTTAAATTGATGATCGGATGATTGATCCCGCGATGGCCATTGAACATTTTTTCCGTATTTAAACCCTGACTCAGACCGAGTATCTGGTGACCTAGACAGATTCCGAAGATCGGTTTTCCGCTGGCTACAAGCTCTTTTACCAGGTCAACAGATGCCGGCATTGCTGAAGGGTCACCTGGTCCGTTAGACAACATATAGCCATCCGGTTGGAAGCCGTCAATCTCAGACTTCGAAGATCCCATTGGAAAGACTTTTACATGGCAACCGCGTTCAACCAGGCACCGAACTATGTTCTTCTTAACACCAAAGTCGATCAGGGATACCCTTAATTTTGGGTCTTCCGGTTTCACTTCATAAGGCTCCTTAGTAGAAACTTTCGAGGATAGTTCAAGGCCCTCCATCGAAGGTGCATCACGTAGGATCGCTTTTAGTTCATCTATTGATTTCTCTTCAGATGAGATCACCGCATTCATGGCTCCTTTGGATCGAATCTGACGTACAAGGGCTCTGGTATCGATATCTGCAATACCAACGGTTTCACTATTTAACATAAGGTCCTCCAAAGAACCGGCTGCAGAAGGACGCGAATAACCCTCCGAGAACTTCTTCGTCACTAAACCGGCGATCTTAATTGAATCTGATTCGACCTCCTCGGGATGTGCCCCATAATTCCCTATGTGAGCGGTAGTCATAATAAGGATCTGCCCGAGATAAGATGGATCCGTGAAAACTTCTTGGTAACCCGTCATTCCGGTATTGAAAGCAATCTCTCCGGTTGTTGTACCTATTCGACCAATCGCTTTTCCGTGAAAAACAGTGCCGTCGGCCAGCACCAGAACTGCAGGTTTTCTATCTACCATTCCGAATATTTTTGGCAAAGTTAGAATTTCGCAATAAAAGACCTCCGGTATGTTCATAAAAAAAGGGACAATGTTACCATCATCCCTTGTGCGTCTTAAATCAAGATATCTTATTTTTCCTCAGATTCTTCAGTTTGTTCTCCTTCAGACTCAGGTGCAGAATCGTCTGTTGCATCTTCGACAACCGGAGCTTCATCCGCTTCCGCAACCGCTTCCGCTACAGGTGCTTCTTCAACAGCTTCAACTGTCTCTACAGCCGCTACTGCCTCAGTTTCTGGAGTTTCTTCAACCGCCTCAATGTTTTCAGTCGCTGCAATAGTTTCATCAGTCTCCTTTTTCGCTCCACCACGACGAGAACGACGAGTGGTCTTCTTTGCTTTGTCTGTGCTGTAGAGTTCATTGAAATCAACCAGCTCGATCATACACATTTCAGCATTGTCACCCAAACGGTAGCCTGTACGGATAATACGTGTGTATCCACCCTGGCGGTCTGCGATCTTTGGAGCAACGTCTCTGAACAACTCAGCAACGATATCCTTGTTTTGTAAATAGCTGAAAACCGTTCTTCTTGAGTGAGTCGAATCCGTTTTTGCTTTGGTAAGCAGCGGCTCCACAAACACACGAAGTGCTTTCGCCTTTGCAATAGTCGTGTTGATGCGCTTGTGCTGAATCAGCGAGCAAGCCATGTTAGACAGCATCGCCTTTCGGTGTGCTGATTTTCTTCCCAGGTTGTTAACCTTATTTCCGTGTCTCATAACATTAATTTCGTAAGTAACGGTTAACTGAGTCTTGTTTTAAAGTATCGCTAAAGCTCAGCCACCTATTACGCCATTATTATTTCGTTGCGATACTAGTCTTTATCCAGTTTGTATTTCGAAACATTCATTCCAAATGACAATCCTTTGTTGTCAACGAGATCCTCAAGTTCTGTGAGTGACTTCTTACCGAAATTACGGAACTTCAAAAGATCGTTTTTGTTGTACGATACCAGATCACCTAGCGTTTCTACATCTGCTGCCTTCAAGCAGTTCAATGCACGAACTGAAAGATCCATGTCAACAAGTTTCGTTTTCAACAGCTGACGCATGTGCAGTGAAGTTTCATCGAACTCTTCTGTTTCTGCTTTCACTTCACTGTCAAGTGTAATGCGCTCATCAGAGAACAGCATAAAGTGATGGATCAGGATCTTTGCTGCTTCTTTCAATGCATCTTTCGGATGGATAGATCCGTCTGTTGTGATATCCAGAACGAGTTTCTCGTAGTCTGTCTTCTGCTCTACACGGTAGTTCTCAATCGTATATTTTACGTTTTTAATGGGCGTAAAGATCGAGTCGATCGCAATGGTGCCGAAGGTTGTGCTTCCTGAACGATTCTCTTCCGCAGCAATGTATCCGCGTCCTTTAATAATCGTAAGCTCCATCTCTATTTTCACAGACGACTCCATGTTGCAGATCACAAGGTCAGAATTAAGCACTTGAAATGCTGAAGTGAAGCGACCGATATCTCCCGCAGTCAGTTTATCCTGACCCGAAACCGAAATAACCACAGTTTCTGAGTCCGTTCCATCGATCTGCTGCTTAAAACGAACTTGCTTTAAATTCAATATGATCTCAGTTACATCCTCGACGACTCCTTTGATGGTTGTAAATTCGTGATCGACACCCTCAATACGGATAGAAGAGATCGCAAATCCTTCCAGTGAAGAAAGGAGGATTCTTCTCAATGCGTTACCGATTGTGATACCGTACCCTGGTTCTAGCGGACGGAATTCAAACTGTCCCTGATGGTCATCGGACTGGATCATAATGACCTTGTCCGGCTTTTGAAAATCTAAAATTGCCATTTTTTTGTTCTTCTTTTTAATTGTTCTTCGGTTGCGCGGCAGACAGGAGTGAAGAGGCTCTTACCAACCCTTTAGCCCAAGACCAATAGGATTATGATTACTTAGAATATAATTCGACGATCAACTGTTCCTTGATATTTTCTGGGATCATTTCACGTGACGGAATGCTAAGCAGCTTTCCTGTCATGCTTGACGCATCCCAATCCAACCAATCGTATTTCTTCTTATTTGACGTCAACGAACCTGTAATTGCCTCAAGAGACTTAGACTTTTCACGAACTCCGATAACATCTCCTGAACGCAGGGTGAAAGAAGGAATATTTACGATCTCACCATTTACAGTGATGTGCTTGTGTGTCACGTATTGACGTGCGGCACTTCTTGTAGGAGCTATACCCAAACGGAATACGGTATTATCCAAACGGGTTTCACACAATTGAAGCAAATTTTCACCCGTAATACCTTTCATTCTTGAAGCTCTCACAAACATGTTCGAGAACTGTCGCTCAAGAATACCATAGGTGTACTTCGCTTTTTGCTTTTCAGCGAGCTGGATCGCATATTCTGACTGCTTACCACCTCTTCTCTTCGACGGTCCGTGCTGTCCGGGACCGTATGCTCTTCTGTCCAACGCCTTGTCAGGACCAAAGATCGGGTCGCGGAAACGACGTGCGATCTTCGATTTGGGACCTCTGTATCTTGCCATCTTTATAAAATTTTGGGAGGTGTTATGAATTAAGGCTTATTCCTTCGATAACGGTCTTCCTCCCCGGTTAAAAATACGTATTAAACTCTTCGTCTTTTCGGAGGACGACATCCGTTGTGCGGTAATGGAGTTACATCTATGATCTCGGTTACTTCAATTCCGGCGTTATGCAGGGCACGAATAGCTGATTCTCTACCGGCACCGGGACCTTTAACATAAACTTTTACACGACGTAATCCGAAGTCATGTGCTTCCTTCGCTGCATCCTCAGCAGACACTTGTGCTGCGTAAGGAGTGTTCTTCTTAGAACCTTTGAAGCCCATTTTTCCAGCCGATGACCAGGAGATAACCTGACCAGCGTTGTTAGTCAAAGAAATAATTACGTTGTTGAAGGTAGCTTGGATATGCGCTTCACCTGCCGCATCTACTTTGACATTCTTCTTCTTTTTCTGATTAGACTTTGCCATCTTACTTACTTATTATTTAGTCGCCTTTTTCTTGTTAGCAACTGTTTTTCTCTTGCCTTTTCTCGTACGAGAGTTGTTCTTGGTGCGCTGACCTCTCAATGGAAGACCTGCACGGTGTCGGATTCCACGCTGACAACCAATATCCATCAATCGCTTGATGTTCAACTGGATCTCAGAACGAAGTTGTCCTTCCGTTTTGATCTCATTCACTGAATTTCGGATAGCTGCAAGCTGGTCATCATTCCAATCCTGAACTTTGATATTCTCATCGATACTATTGTCCTTAAGGATTTTCTGCGCCGTGCTACGACCGATTCCGAAGATGTAAGTCAAACCGATTACACCTCTTTTGTTCTTTGGTAAATCTATACCTGCAATTCGTGCCATACTTAATTAATATTACCCTTGTCTTTGTTTAAGTTTAGGATTCTTCTTGTTAATCACATAAACTCTTCCTTTTCTCTTTACGATCTTGCAATCTGCAGAACGCTTTTTTACTGATGCTCTAACTTTCATCTTTTTCTTGTATTTAGGAATGTTCCTATTTGTATCTGAAAGAAATGCGTCCCTTAGTAAGATCGTAAGGAGACATTTCTACTTTTACTCTGTCACCGGGGAGAATCTTGATGTAAAACATCCTCATCTTTCCCGAGATGTGTGCTGTGATCACATGTCCATTCTCGAGTTCTACCCGGAACATCGCATTGGACAATGCTTCGATGATCACCCCATCCTGCTCAATTGATGCTTGCTTTGCCATGCTTAGAACCCTGACATTTCACCCGGCTGTCTGCGGCCACGCACGCGAGTGCCTTCCATAAGACCATCCATGTGGCGGTTTAACAGATATGATTCGATCTGCTGCAGTGTGTCGAGAACAACTCCTACCATGATCAACAGGGATGTTCCACCAAAGAACATTGCAAATGCGTCGTTGACACCCGATAGCTTTGCTACAGCCGGCAAGATAGCGATAGCTGCAAGAAATAATGATCCGGGGAATGTGATGCGCGAAACAAGTGAATCAATATACTCTGCAGTTTCTTCTCCAGGGCGAACACCCGGAATGAAACCACCACTTCTCTTCAGATCGTCTGCAATTTTACGCGGATTGATCATGATCGCAGTGTAGAAATAAGTAAACACAATAATCAAGATCGCAAGCAGCACATTGTAACTCAATCCGTAGATATTGCCCAAGGTTGACTGTATGAAATTACCGCCTTCCTCAGGATTGCCTGCAAAGATCATCACTGGAATGGTCATTATCGCCTGAGCAAAAATGATCGGCATTACACCACTCGCATTCACTTTGATAGGTAGGTAACTTCTTGCCCCTTGGTCTTCAGTTGCCCGACTACCCACTACCCGTTTCGCGGTGTTGAGCGGGATCCTCCTAACTCCCTGAACGATCAATATCGTTCCAAGGACAACAACCATGAAGGCAACGATCTCAAGTACGATCTGGATCAGGTTTCCGGCATTGACACCGAGCTCTACCATGAATGCTTCAGGAAGTCGTGCGAGAATACCTACTGTGATCAAAAGTGAAATACCATTACCAATTCCCTTATCGGTAATGCGCTCACCAAGCCACACCGCAAACATGGAACCAGCGATCAGCACGGCTATGGTCTGAACCCACCAAAGCGAGCCGGCATCCTCAGGAAGCGCGTTCTTCGATTCAACGTACAACTTCAGATAGCTCGGAGCCTGCAACGCACAAATAACGATAGTCAGAATCCGTGTGTAGTTGTTAATACGCTTTCTACCCGACTCACCTTCATTCTGCATCTTCTGGACCGCCGGAACGGCAATACCCAGGAGCTGCATGATAATGGACGCAGAGATGTAAGGCATGATTCCCAGCGCCATGACAGACGCATTGGTAAATCCACCACCCGAGAACAGAGAAAGGAGCGTTTCAAGCATATTCTGCTGGTCATTGTTTCCTGCCTGAGCCTGAACGAGTGCGTCAAAATTAACACCCGGTAAGATGATGAACGAACCTACGCGGTAAATGAGAATAAGTGTCAGGGTCAATACGATCCTTTTCCTTAGCTCTTCAACCTTCCAGATGTTCTTTATATTCTGTATAAAACGCTTCATTCTGAAAAAATGTTGGCAAAGTTAATTAGATTTCCGTACATACGCCACCTTGTCCTTCAATAACTGCTTTCGCATTAGTCGAGAACTTGTGAGCAGATACATTGATCTTTGATTTCAACTCGCCTCTTCCCAGGATCTTCACCAGTTCGTTTCGCGAGACAAGTCCATTGTCTCTCAAAACTTCAGGCGTGATCTCTGAAACATTCTTACGCTCTATAAGAGACTGAATGATATCAAGGTTAATCGCCTTGTATTCAACCCTGTTCACATTTTTGAAACCAAATTTCGGTACACGTCTCTGAAGTGGCATCTGACCACCTTCGAATCCGATCTTCTTACTGTATCCCGAACGAGACTTTGCTCCTTTGTGTCCACGTGTTGAAGTACCGCCATGGCCGGAACCCTGACCACGAGCAATGCGCTTCTCTCTGTTTACGGAACCTTTCGCCGGTGTTAAATTATTTAGACTCATTTCAATTCGATATTAAAGTTTTACTCAACAACCTTGATGAGATGCTGTACCTTCTTGATCATTCCTAGGACCTGAGGTGTTGCCTCCTTTTCGATAACTTGATTCAGTTTTCTGAACCCTAGCGCTTTAACTGTTGCCTTCTGATCAGCAGGACGTTTAATAGCGCTTCTTACTTGCTTGATTTTAATTGTTGCCATCTTTCCGTCGCTTAACCGTTAAACACTTTATCCAAAGACACTCCTCTCTGACGAGCTACAGTTACTGCATCGCGCATTTTAGAAAGTGCATCGATCGTAGCTTTCACCACGTTGTGCGGATTTGACGATCCCTGTGACTTTGCAAGTACATTGTGTACTCCAACACTTTCTAGCACGGCACGCATTGCACCTCCCGCGATAACACCAGTACCATTCGTTGCCGGCTTCAGCAGTACTTCAGCTCCACCGAACTTCCCTTTCTGCGGGTGGGGAACCGTTCCTTTTAAGATCGGAACCTTGATCAGGTTCTTCTTTGCATCATCGATCCCTTTCGTGATCGCTTCAGTAACTTCCTTCGCTTTTCCAAGACCGTGTCCTACAATACCATTCTCATCTCCTACCACTACGATAGCTGAGAAACTGAAAGTTCGCCCTCCTTTGGTAACCTTGGTCACACGGTTGACAGCAACGAGTTTGTCTTTCAACTCTATATCTGCCGATTTTACTCTATTCACTACTTGTGCTGCCATTGCTTAAAATTTAAGTCCGCCTTCCCGAGCTGAGTCAGCCAATTGTTTCACTCTGCCATGGTACAAGTACCCGTTGCGATCGAACACAACTTTCTCTACACCGGCTTTCAATGCTTTTTCCGCTACCTCTTTACCAACTACAGCGGCCTGGTCAGTCTTATTCTTCTTGTCGGCTGCCTTGTTCTTGTAAGATGAGGAAGCAGTTATCGTAATTCCAGCTACATCATCGATCAACTGCGCGTAGATCTGTTTGTTACTGCGGAATACCGATAAACGAGGCACCTTCGAAGTTCCAGAAACTCTCTTTCTGATCCTCCTTTTGATCTTTGCTCTTCTGTTTAATTTACTAAATGCCATAACTATTAAGTATTATTTTTTACCTGCAGACTTACCAGCCTTTCTTCTGATCTCTTCACCTACGAAACGGATTCCTTTTCCTTTGTATGGTTCCGGCTTACGGAAGGATCGAATTTTGGCAGCTACCTGACCTAAGAGTTGTTTGTCGTACGATTCAAGAGTTACGAAATGTGCCTTACCCTTTTCGGTGTTTGCAGATACCTTAATTTCGGAAGGAAGTTCAAAAATAATTTGGTGAGAATATCCGAGAGCCAATTCCAGCTGCTGGCCGGTCGCGTTAGCTCGGTATCCTACTCCAATCACTTCTAATTCCTTCTTGTACCCTTCCGATACGCCTGTCACCATGTTCTGGATCAATGCACGGAAAAGACCATGCTTTGACCGGTGAGAAGGGGCATCTGATTCGCGGGTGAAAGTAACTGTATTGTCCTCGATCTGAATCTTTACACTTGGATCCATTTCCTGTGTCAGTTCACCTTTAGGACCCTTCACGGTAATCACGTTACCGTTTACTTTCACATCAACTCCACTCGGGATGTTTACTGGGGATTTGCCTATCCTTGACATTTCTTTATTCTTAGTAATTAATACACGTAGCAGAGTACCTCTCCTCCTACGTTTAGTTTTCTAGCTTCCTTATCGGTTATAACGCCCTTTGAAGTTGAAACGATAGCTATACCCAACCCGTTGAGGACGCGTGGCATGCCATCTGAACCGCTGTACTTTCTGAGTCCCGGACGGGAAGCACGCTGGATCTTTGTGATCGCAGGCACCTTCGTGGAAGGATTGTACTTCAGAGCGATCTTGATCACTCCCTGCTTGCTATCTTCTTCAAATTTAAAATTTGCGATGTACCCCTGGTCGAAAAGAATCTGCGTCATTGCACGCTTCACATTCGAACCCGGGATCTCAACCATCTTCAGACCAGCCGAACTTGCGTTGCGGATTCGAGTCAGAAAATCTGCTATTGGATCTGTTGTCATAATTCTTCTGTTACTTTAAAATTACCAGCTTGCCTTTTTAACCCCGGGGATCTTTCCTGCCAGCGCCATTTCACGGAAAGTTACACGTGAAATAC
>JBKCAB010000522.1:0-1323 GCA_046307935.1 Bacteroidota bacterium
GATGTGATTCAAGCATCAGTTTCTGCCAGTAATGATGAGATCTGTCTAGGTGATGATGTTCAGCTTTCCGCCACTACAAATGTGGTAACTTCAGCGTGTCCTGAAATTTCAGGAACCCTGACCAATGGCCTTGTAGGTTACAGGCCCTTCTGCGGCAATGCGAACGATGCAAGTGGCAACGGGAACAACGGAACGGTGAATGGCGCAACGCTTACCGCAGATCGCTTTGGAAATGCGAATAGTGCGTATAGTTTTGATGGGGTGAATGATATTATTCAGGTCAGTAATTCCAGCGGATTGAATAGCATGAGCAACATTACAATTTCATGTTTCGCGAAGTCCTTAGGGTTCAATAACAATGAGGATTACCTCCTGAGTAGTTGGAGCAACAGCTTTTCTTCCGGAAGATTATGGGGTTTCAGAGTCAATACTAACGGAGCACCAAGACACATCTGGGCAGAATTACAGATCAATAATTCGTACCATACAGTCAGTGCTGATTATACCAACTACACAGTGAATGCGAATGAGTATTACCATTTTGTAGTTACATACGATGGGGCCGTAATCAAATTGTATCAAAACGGTGTATTAGTTGGTTCAACGGCGGTAGTTGGCACCCTGAATTTCAACTCAAATGACATCATTATCGGAGAATGTGATGCTGATTGCAACGGGGTGCATTGGAATGGCCAGATCGATGATATTGCAATCTACAATCGAGCGCTTTCCGCATCGGAAATCCAACAATTGTACACCCAAGGACAAACAAGTTACCTCTGGTCTAACGGTGCTACAACGCCGAGCATCTCAGTTACGCCATCGCAAACCACTAACTACAGCTGTGATGTAACGGTAAATGGCATAACATGCTCAGATGACGTAACTGTTACCGTATTACAACCAACCGCTTCAAACATTCAGCCTACAACTTGTTCAGCCTACACTGCGCCTGATGGATCTGTGTACACTTCAAGCGGCACGTACCAGGCAGTCATTCCAAACGCACAAGGTTGCGACAGCACGATCACGATCAACTTAACGGTGAACACACCAACGACCTCAGTTATCGCACCAACGGTATGTTCTGCCTACACTGCGCCTGATGGATCTGTGTACACTTCAAGCGGTACGTACCAGGCAGTGATTGCGAATGCACAAGGCTGCGACAGTACGATCACGATCAACTTAACGGTTCATCCACTTCCTATAGTAGACGCGGGTAATGACTTCTCTGTTTGCGTAGGCGATGAGATCACCCTGAGTGGTTCAGGAGCTTCCAGTTACACCTGGGATAACGGAGTTAATGATGGTGTGCCATTC
>JBKCAB010000523.1:0-949 GCA_046307935.1 Bacteroidota bacterium
GATTTGTGACCGTTAGATTGTTTGTTGATGGTGTTGTCAGAACAATAAGTGGTGGAACACAATTGTCATAATTTACGCTGATGGTTTCCGTAACAGAACCACAATTGTTCGTCGCAGTCACTGAGAAAATATTGACCCCTGGGTTTAAGGTGACACTGCTCTGAATACGTCCGTTCGAATAGGTGAAGTTCGTCAGTGAGTTACCATTCTGACGAACAGTGATGTTTTGCTTACCGCTAACATTCGTAACCGCAGCTGTGAGCGTGAACCCTTGCTGCGTAACGGTTGAATTATTCACAGCGGGAGACTGGAATGTGATCACCGGACTGTTGCAGACCTGGTAATTTAGGGTAATCGATTGTGTTGATGTACCGCATTGATTGTGCGCTGAGACCGTAATGATATTGTTGCCCGGCTGCAAAACGATGTTCGCCTGAAGGTTATTCTGATTGTAATTGAATCCGCCGATCTGCTGGTTGTTGTGTTGAACGGTTATGCCTTGTGCGAAAGGCATGTTCAGAATTTGAGCCGACAGTTGATAATTAGGCGTTCTAACGGTCGAGCCATTTGGCACCTGCGAGATCAGGCTTACAAGTGGCGCATTGCAGTTTTCATAACTTACTGTGATAGAGTTGGCGGCATTTCCGCAACTGTTGAACGTTTTGATCTCGAAGCTATTGGTGCCGGGTTGAAGGACAACGTTGCTTTCAAATCTTCCTGTAACTGCATTGAATGTAAAGTTCGTGTTGGAAACACCATTAAAGAGGAAAGTAATGTTCTCTCGGATGGAAACATTATAAATATCTGCAGCAACGGTGTAGATCTGCCCGCTTCCCAGTTGAGCATTTGCTGATGGGGTTGTGAATGTAACTGTCGGCGCGGGACATTGCGTCAGATTGGTATTGCTGTGGTAGTTTCCAATGTTGCCCGAGCTGTTACCGGAGCTGTT
>JBKCAB010000524.1:0-6832 GCA_046307935.1 Bacteroidota bacterium
TCGCTTTTCTTCGCTCATCTTCCGAGTAACAGTAGATCGTCTTTTTCTTGTTGCGTACCCGGAACAAGGGGGTCTGAAGGACGTAAACGTGATTTCTTTTGACCAGATCAGGGAAGAACTGCAGGAAGAAGGTCAGTAAAAGCATTCGAATATGCATACCGTCGACATCGGCATCCGTTGCAATGACGATCTTGCTGTAGCGAAGATTATCCATATCTTCCTCAATGTCGAGTGCTGCCTGGATCAGATTGAATTCTTCATTCTCGTAAACCACCTTTTTCGTCAGACCGTAACAATTGAGCGGCTTTCCGCGAAGTGAGAATACAGCTTGAGTATTAACGTTCCTAGATTTGGTTATCGAACCACTTGCAGAATCACCTTCTGTTATGAACAAAGTTGTTTCCTCCCTTCGATCGTCCTTTTGATCTGTCAGGTGAATACGGCAATCTCTTAATTTCTTATTGTGAAGACTGGCTTTTTTTGCTCTGTCGCGTGCAAGCTTACGAATACCGGAAAGTTCTTTTCTTTCCCTTTCTGATTGCTTGATCTTGCGCTCGATCAATTCGGCAACATCGGGGTTTCTGTGCAGGTAATTATCGAGCTTCTCTTTGAGGAAATCATTCACAAAGGCTCGCATGGATTTGCCTCCCGGTTCGATCTCCTGGGATCCCAGCTTTGTTTTTGTTTGGGATTCGAATACCGGTTCAATGACCTTCACCGCAACAGCTGCCACGATCGACTGACGGATATCTGAAGGTTCGTAGTTCTTGTTGTAAAAATCGCGGATCACTTTCGCTACCGACTCGCGAAATGCACTCTGGTGTGTTCCTCCCTGTGTGGTATGCTGACCATTGACAAAGGAATAATAATCTTCACCATAGGTCTTTCCGTGAGTAAACGCCACCTCGATGTCATCACCTTCAAGATGTATGATCGGATATAGCGGATCACCGTCCATATTGTTCTCAAGCAAGTCCTTCAATCCATCTTTGGACTGGAACTTCTCACCGTTGTAATAGATCGCTAAACCTCTGTTCAGGTAACAGTAGTTCCAGAACATCTTCTCGAGGTATTGTGTCTTGAAGGCATACTTCTTGAAGATGGAATCATCCGGTATGAACTCCACATAGGTACCGTTCACCTCATCTGTGTCGATCACGTCGTGCTCCTCTGTAAGGTCACCTCTGTAGAATGTTGCCTGTTTCTTCTTCCCATCGCGCACAGAGTAAACCATAAAATGGTTGGACAACGCATTGACCGCCTTAGTACCCACCCCATTCAATCCGACAGACTTTTTGAAGGCCTTGGAATCATACTTTCCACCGGTATTGATCTGAGAAACACAGTCGATCACTTTTCCGAGCGGAATCCCACGTCCGTAATCTCTCACGGTAACTTTTCCATCCTTCACTTTAATGTCCACCCGCTTCCCATTGCCCATAACGAACTCATCGATGCAATTATCAACAACCTCCTTCACGAGAATGTAAATTCCGTCATCAGCTGCTGAACCGTCCCCCAGCTTCCCGATGTACATACCCGGTCTCAATCGGATGTGCTCTTTCCAATCGAGGGACCTGATATTGTCTTCGGTGTATTGATTTTCAGTCATTTTGCAAACGAATTTTGGGACAACTAACAAATTTAATCAAAGTAAGGCCCTGTTTTACCGCAATTCAAGCTGTTTTTTTAACTAAAATGCGTTGATAAACTCAAGCCAATTTGATGACCATCCCGTCCTCTACAACTTGTGAATTCTGAAAGACTACTTGAGCTTCGGACTCGTGCGCATTAACATCGTCATATCGGGCACTCAAATGTCCCAGAAGGAGTCTGCCAACACGAGCACGTTTCGCAATCTCAGCAGCCTGTCGGGCCGTCGAATGGTAGGTCGCCCGGGCCCGTTCAATATCCTTTTCAGTAAACGTTGCTTCATGGTATAAGACGTCTACCCTTTCAACATGATCTGCAATCCTCTCCCAATAAATCGTATCGGAACAAAATGCAAAAGATCTAGCCGGCTTCGGATCTGCGGTATAGTCCCGGTTTCGGTAGTAGCGTCCATCGTCAAGATTTACATCCTCGCCTCGCTTCAAACGATGCATGTGTTCGAAGAGTAATCCTGAGCCTTTGATCTTCTCACTCAACAGTTTTCTCTCTCCCGGTTTTTCACGAATAATATAACCATTGGTTGGTATACGGTGTTTCAGTGGAAATACATGAATCTCCAAAATATTATCCTCGAAGATCATTTCTTTTTTGTCACCATCGATCTTCACAAACTTCAAATCAAAATCCAGTATGGTGTCACCGGCCTCCAACTGAGACCGCACAATATCCTCCAGTTGAGATGGGCCGTAAATCGTGAGCCCTTTATCCCTTCCAAGAAGGCGCATGGTGCTTATGAGACCAACTAAACCAAAATAATGATCGCCATGAAGGTGCGAGATCAATATATGCTGAATGCGCTGAAATTTGACTCCGAATTTCCGTATCTGCATTTGGGTTCCTTCGCCACAATCAATCAGGATATGCCTGTCATTACAAACAATATACTGCGATGTGGGATTTCTTCTTGAAGTGGGGAGGGCAGCTCCGCTACCCAAGATTGTAATCTCAAAGCTCACTGATGGATCAATTCGAGCGCTTGAGCTTCATTATCAGTGATGGATAACACTTTGTCCAGCTGAGCGATCTCAACCAGCTTTCGCACATTATCCTGAAGACCGCAGAGTACAAACGTGCCGTTCGTGTCTTTACACAATCGGTTTGCAGTGAGCACAGCACTTAGTCCGGAAGAGTCACAATATTTTGTCTTGCTCAAGTCGATCACAATATTATTCACACCTGTCTTGTGCAATAGCACCAGCTCAGCTTTAAGCTCCGGTGCATTGGTTGCATCCAGTTTCTCAACATTTGACTTAACTACGGCCTGACTTTCCTGTCTGTTACTTACGAAGTTCATTGTGTGCTGTTTGTTCAAATATAGCAATTTTTTTAATCCTTGATTTTGGTTTGGGAAGAACTTTCCGACCCGCCTTTAGTGTCTTTCGATCTTTGCCGCAAGCAGATAGATGACCGCCATTCTTACTGCTACACCGTTTTCAACTTGTTGAAGAATGATCGACTGGTCGCAGTCAGCAACATCACTTGTGATCTCCACACCTCGGTTGATCGGCCCAGGGTGCATGACGATGATCTGTTTATCCAAAGAATTCAGAATTTCCTTTGTCAAACCAAATTGCATGGAATACTCTCTCAAAGAAGGAAAATATTTTATCTCTTGTCTTTCCAGCTGAATACGAAGCATGTTGGCAACATCGCACCACTCCAGCGCCCGGCGTAGGTTATGCTCTACCTTCACGCCAAGTTCATGGATATACTTTGGAATCAGGGTTGTGGGACCGCACACCATGACTTCAGCACCCAGCTTCTGAAGGCAGTAAATATTTGAAAGAGCAACCCTCGAATGTAAAATATCACCAACGATCACCACTTTTTTACCCTCCACTGATCCAAGTCGTTCTCGAATGGAAAAAGCATCCAGCAAGGCTTGGGTCGGGTGCTCATGGGTTCCATCACCGGCATTGACAACTTTTGCCTGAATACGTTCTGATAAAAACTTCGCTGCTCCCGGATTTGGATGCCGCATGACCACCATATCCACCTTCATCGAAAGGATATTATTGACCGTATCTACCAGTGTTTCTCCTTTTTTAACGGAAGAGCTTGAAGCAGAAAAATTAACGACATCCGCTGACAGCCTTTTTTCAGCCAGTTCAAAGGACAAACGGGTACGGGTTGAATTCTCAAAAAACAAATTCGCGATCGTAATGTCTCTGAGCGAAGGCACTTTCTTGATCGGGCGATTGATCACATCCTTAAAACTGTCGGCCGTTCGGAAGATCAGTTCGATATCCTGACGTGTCAGATCCCTGATTCCGGTCAAATGTTCAACGCTCAGATTATCCATTGCTTTCCGGTGTATAGAGTACAACTTTATCTTCTCCCTCGATCTCTTTCCATTCAACAGATACCCTCTCTGAAACCAGGGTATCAACTGATTGCCCCACATAATCGGCCTGAATTGGAAGATCTCGACGGAAACGACGGTCGATCAGCACAAGCAGCTCCACCCTTTTCGGTCTTCCGAATGCGAGGAGCGCATCCATTCCTGAACGGATTGTTCTACCTGTATAAAGCACATCATCAACAAGTACCACCTTCTTATTCTCGATCACGAAATCAATATTTGTAGCACTTGGGATCAACGGTTTCTCTCTTCTTCTGAAGTCGTCACGGTAGAATGTAATGTCCAGATTTCCACAAAGAACCTCTCTTCCCAGGATAGATTCCAATTCGGATTTCAGCCGGGTAAGCACGTTAACGCCCCGGGGCTGAAGCCCTATCAGTACGGTATCCGAAAAATCGTTGTGTGATTCAATGAGTTGATAGCAAAGCCTTTTGATAGTCAGTTCGAAATGTCGGGAATTGAGAATGACCTGCTTTTCCATCGCGACAAAGATAACAACCTTTGATCAAGCCAAGGACGGTGAATAGAAAAATGAGCATGATTTTTTTAACAAATTACCACTTGAACCTTACCTTCTGCTATTTCACAACGCGATCATGGTCTGAAAAAGACATTTTGTAAAAGTTACTCACTCCTAGAAGCGGTTTTTTATCCTGTAAAGCAAAGAATGTGGAGGTTCGAAGAAAAGATTACTTTTTCTGCTCAAGCAGAAACTGTACAGCCGCATGCGCATTCACAAAACCCTCCGAGATAGCGACTTCCTTCATGAATCCTTTATTCGATGTTCCGGGAATGATAATCTTCTTCTTGGACTTTACTGCTGTTTTCATGAGTACCTCCCTCACCTGATCGGCAGTTAGCTCCGGAAAATATCCCCTGATCATAGCACAAACACCTGCAGTAGCCGGGCATGCCATACTTGTCCCAGAGGCATCTTCATACTTGTTATCGGGCACAGTCGAAAAGATATCAACTCCAGGAGCGAATAGGTCAACCGTCTTTGAACCATAATTGGAGAAGTCAGCCAACAATTTCTTGCCTCTTCTGGAGCTGCTACTTGCCCCAACCTCGATCCAGTTAGAGGCCGTCGTACCGTCTGAAAGCAATCTAGTCGGGTAGGAATCTTCCTTATCTTTATTTTTAGAGTCATTGCCTGCTGCATGCACCAGCAGGACATCCTTACTTTTTGCGTACTGAATTGCTTCATCGACTACTACTTTGTCTGGTGTGTAATACTTTCCAAAGGACATGTTAATCACCTTTGCACCATTGTCCACTGCATATCGAATGGCATTCGCAACGTCCTTATCGCGCTCATCTCCGTTCGGTACTGCTCTCAACACCATGACCCTGGCGTTCGCTGCGATTCCGTCAATACCGATCCCATTCCCTCGCTTTGCAGCAATGATACCAGCAACGTGCGTGCCATGCATGGCATCCGGACCTTCGTACCGGTTGCAACCATAGTACTGTTCCGAAGAATTGGATACATTATCACCGACGATCAGCGCACGAATTGAATCCGTGTTGATCTCATTGTATTTGATCAGATTTCCGATCTGATCTGCACCCCCCATAACTTCCTGGTCCAATTCTTCTGCCTTCATGAAAGCAAGGATCAGTTTCATTCTTTTTTTTATTCTTTCCTCCATTTCATCCTGAGGAACATAAGACTTATTCGATTTTTTCGAGAACTCACCATTCGAAGCTGCTTTCACATTGGCAATGTATTCAGCAAGCATACTGATTCCCTCGTATTGTCCCAACAATGTTGATTGCTCTGCGTCAAAATCTACTTTCAACGCGCGGTATTTTGCAAAATATGCTTTGTCTTCTGCGTTCAGGTTGCTGACATCCTTGTCTGCAAAGTACTTTCTTGCAGCGTGATACATTCTGGCAATCTCCATTGATTCATAGTTGATATCCTCCGAAGCTCCACCAAGAAATGACCAACCATGCACATCATCAACGTATCCGTTCTTGTCGTCGTCAATCCCGTTACCCGGCTGCTCGTCCTCATTCACCCAGATCACCTCTTTAAGGTCCTCATGATCGACTTCTACACCACTATCAATAACCGCAACGATCACCTCCTGGGGTTTTCTGTCCTTAAGAAGTTGATACGCTTTCTCAATAGCTGTTCCATAGATCCCGTCTCCTTTCGGACTTTTCAGATACCAGTTGATCGGCGCTTTCTGCGCATAACCGTTACAAAATAAAAGTAGCACGACAAGCGAACAAATTAATCGAAACATTTTTCTTGTCTTCATAGAATCAGTATCAATTTCCGCCTTTTTTCTTCACCCCATAACCCTCTTTGAGCAAGAGGTCAAAGATCTTGTCTTTAAAATTACCTTGTACCAAGATCTCATTGTCTTTGACCGTGCCACCCACTCCACATTTACTTTTAAGCAACTTTCCCAATTCTTTAAGATCTTCCTCTGAACCTATAAAACCCTCCACCAAGGTAACTTCCTTTCCTCCCCGTTGCTTACGATCGATCGAAACGTATAGTTTTTGCTGAACTTTTGGCAACGTTGTTGGCGACTCATCCTCCTCAAATTCGAATTGGAAATCCGGATTCGTGGAGTACACAATGTTCAGCTTCTGCTTTTTATTCTTACCCATTAGTATTTTTCTATGAGCGTTGCACGAATATCATCTGTTATCACGCCGTCAGGAAATTTGGCTAACCCCTGTCGGATCCCTTTCGGGGAACGCATTTCAAATATAAATACTTTTTTATCGATCGAATGCAGCTCTTCAACCTGGCTTCGGGTAATTTCGGCATTCTTGGCA
>JBKCAB010000525.1:0-451 GCA_046307935.1 Bacteroidota bacterium
CTTGTATGTATTGCAAACACCGCTATTCCGTGTGCGCAATAAGAAGGAAACCATCTACTGCTACAGCGATCAAGAGCGTCAGGCGGCAATAGCGAAGCTGGGAGCGCGTCCGGAGATCACCCGATTCAAGGGCTTGGGAGAGATCTCTCCGGATGAATTCAAGAACTTTATCGGAGAAGATATCCGTTTGGAACCTGTCGTATTGACCAAAGATGCTTCGATCGATTCCATCCTGTCTTATTTCATGGGTAAGAATACGCCTGATCGTCAGGATTTTATCATAGATAATCTGCGTGTTGAAAAGGATCTCGCAGAGGAGTTGGCGGAAGATCAGCCGAACCAAGATCTTGAAATAGCTTCATAATTATGGCAGAAGACGAGCTGGAAGATCAGAATGAGACTGGCGCCGGAAAAGAGGGCGAAAATGGCGGTGAGGAATACCATCCCACGG
>JBKCAB010000526.1:0-917 GCA_046307935.1 Bacteroidota bacterium
AAATTGAAAATGCAGAACTTGAGAAAAAATTACTCGTTACTGAGGCGGTACAAAAAATTGAAAAAGAACGTGATGAATTGGCCGGAGTGCTGATGACCAAAGAATATGAAAAAGAATTGCTCCAAAAGAATCTTGAAGAAAAATTCAATGATCAATTACGAACGAAAGACGCCATCATTAAAATGAAGGACGATGAGATCGCATTGCGTAAGGATATGAAAATGAAGCTGTCCACAAAGATGATTGGCGAAACACTTGAACAACATTGTGAAACAGAATTCAATAAATTACGTGCAACCGCCTTTCAAAACGCTCATTTCGAGAAGGATAATGATTCCAAAACAGGTAGTAAAGGTGATTTTATTTATCGCGAGGCAGATCAAAATGGAAACGAGTTCATCAGCATCATGTTCGAAATGAAGAATGAAGGCGATGATACCGGCTCAAAAAAACGAAATGAAGACTTCTTCAAAGAACTGGATAAAGACCGGAATGAGAAAGGTTGTGAGTACGCCGTATTGGTGACCTTACTTGAAGCGGATAGCGAGTTATACAATAACGGGATTGTAGATGTGTCTTACAAATATCCTAAAATGTATGTCGTTCGTCCCCAGTTTTTCATTCCAATAATCACTCTTCTACGAAATGCGGCATTGAACGCCGCTAAATATAAAGCAGAGCTGGCACTGGTTAAGGCTCAGAACATTGACGTAACAAATTTTGAAGAGAAGATCAATGCATTCAAAGAAGGTTTCGCACGAAACTATGATCTTGCCAGTCGAAAATTCAAAGAGGCAATTGAAGGCATTGACAAAACGATCACTCAATTGCAAAAGACAAAAGATGCTTTGTTGTCATCCGAGAACAATCTTCGCCTTGCCAACAATAAGGCAGAGGACCTAACGATCAAAAAACTT
>JBKCAB010000527.1:0-4092 GCA_046307935.1 Bacteroidota bacterium
AGAAAAAGAAACGCAAAACTTAATATGGAAAAACGATTTTTCGTAAATTGACCCGTTAAACGGTTTAAACTATGCGAAAAATCTACTTACTACTTTCGGGACTGTTGTTCCTTCAAACATCGGTAGCTCAGAACTTGTCAGGAAATAATCAGACCTCGCCCATCTCTGGTCAGCGAAAGATGAAAACTACTGTGACAAGAATAGTTGATCATGTTCAATCTCCGGAAACGTTCACTGAAGAGCGAGGAAAAGGACTTGGACAGAACAATTGCCGATCCCACGAACTCACGCAAAAGTACTACGAGAGTATTGGTGTGTGGGAGGATTTCAACGAAGATTACTTTCAAAATGCATCCAAAGTTAAACCTCCTGCGAGTGCAAAAACACCGGGTGTAAACACCATTGCTGTGATCTTCCATGTTGTTCACAACCCGAATAATCCGTCTGAGAACGTTTCCTATGCCAACATTATGAATGTCTTTAACGATATTCAGCAGGATTTCCAGCTACTCAACGCCGATGCATCGCAAGCTAGGAGCCAGTTTGGATTCGTTCCTGCAGATGCGAATATTAATTTCTGTCTTGCGACGCGTACACCGACAGGCACACCGCTTACCGAACTAGGCGTAATTCGGGTTTCCACTACAGAGGATTGGTACAATTCAGATGGTGGTGAAGAGAATAAAATGAAAGCATCCTCGACAGGTGGTTCACAGATATGGGATAGGAACAAGTACCTGAATGTCTGGATCTGTGACATCTCGAATGGTGCCAATTCAGGAACAGCTGGTTATGCATATCGGCCAACCACCACTTTTCTTCCATCCGCTTCCATCGATGGAATTGTACTTGATTACAATCTTGGCGTAAATAACGACAATGTATTAACACATGAGATCGGTCATTACCTCGGATTAGACCACACTTGGGGAGGATCTGGTGGATGTTCCAACGATGATGGTTTTACAGATACTCCAAATACAGCCGGACCATCGTTCAATTACGGAGGTTCATGCTCAGGAAATCAGGTTACATGTTCACCGAATCAAACACAGTACGAGAATTACATGGATTACAGCAATTGCACCGTAATGTACACCCAGAATCAGGCGGATTATATGCTGTCGATTCTCACTGGCATCCGTGGTTCCCTTCTACTTTCTCCAGGATGTGACCCGGTGAATGCACCGCCGGTAGCCGCTTTTTCTGCAGATCTTTCCGATCCGATAATTATTCCAGTTGGGGGATCGGTCAATTTCACTGATCTATCTACGAACAACCCAACCGCTTGGTCATGGAATTTCGGAGGCGGTGCAGCCAATTCGACGCAACAGAATCCATCGGCAACTTTTACAGCTGTTGGAACCTACACGGTCACATTAACTGCTTCAAATGCCTACGGGAATGACAGTGAGACAAAAGTTAATCATGTTCAAGTTGTCAATGCTGCTGCAGGGACGGCTTGTGATACCTTGCGAAACTATAACCCGGTGACGGAAGACCTCGCATTTTACAACTGGTCCACAGGCTGGGGGTTTTTCCCTGGTCACGGTCGATTTACAACCACCAATCAGTCCCAGATCTATCAGTATGCAGATCGCTACACTGCTCCGGCCACAACCTTTGTAAGACGATTGCGATTCCCAATTGCAAAAGCAGTTAATCAAAGTGGCACAGGCCTTATGAAGATCAGGGTTCAATCGGATAATGCCGGAAATCCTGGAACAGTTCTCGTTACTGATACACTTTTGATAGCAGATATGGACGAAGGCTTCTACAACGAATTCGACTTCACCAATCCTGTTCAGGTTACTGGCAACTTCTGGATCACATTTGAAATGATGTATGGCACTCCGCAAGATTCAATTGCGTTAGTTTGTGTTGACTTTGACTACAGAAATGGAACGATTGCAAATGGAGCATCCACGATGAAGTGCTACTATGGAGGAACAAACTCAACGAACGGAACCTGGCGCTTGCCTTCTGAGATCAATCCTGTCATTCTTTCGAGTATGTGGCTGGATGTGCTAACATCCAACGGTCCTGCTCCTGTAGCTGATTTCACTGCTTCTGATGACTTGGTTTGCGCAGGTGGTCAGATTACAGTTAACGGATCAAGCTCTGATAACACTACCGATTATTATTGGTACATGACCGATGACCCATTCACAACAATTTATACTCAGGCTTTCACTGCCGGTACAACCTTCACTTTTAATCAGGTTGGCAACAGAGCCATCTATCTTTTTGCAGACGGATCATGTCAGACAGATGGCGTTTATCTACCCGTTACGGTTGCCTCACTGCCTGCGGCGACTGTGACTCAGACGAGCACAACGTGCGGTCAGAACAACGGTACTATCACAATAACAAATCCGACAGGTGGTGATTCGCCAAACTATGCATACAGTCTTGACGGAGTTACCTATCAGACTTCAGGAACGTTCAATAATCTAGCCCCTGGCACATATACCGTCTACATTTCGACACCCGGCGACAACTGTGTTAAAACCTATTCACGCACGGTAGCAGCTTCGACTGAATTAACTGCCTCTATTAGTCCTAGTGTAACGATTTGTCCCGGAGAATCAGCAACTTTGACAGCATCCGGCGGAAGCACATATACATGGTACGACGGAAGTAATGTGATCGGCAGCGGTCCTTCTATCTCTGTTCTACCGACAGCAACCAATCAATACACTTGCGTAGTTTCAGACGGAACTTGTCAAGCAACAGTCTACGCGTATGTATATGTGGAAATTTGTGGAAGTATCGATGAATTTATAAAGCAGGTAAAAATTGCACCAAATCCTGCACAGGAAGAACTGCGGATTGAACTTTCCGGAGATTTCTTATATGAGCTTTACGATGCACGTGGCCGATTGGTAACTGTCGGTTCAGGAAGTAACAAAACCGTCATCAACACATCGCAAATTGAGACAGGAGTTTATCTCCTTAGGCTGACAAATGCGCAATTCAAACATGCTTTTCGCATAGTCAAACAGTAAGAAATGAAAAGGGCGGTCATGACCGCCTTTTCATTTGGTATTGATTATTCATTCAATGATGATAGCCTTAGAAATCGAATTTCCATCCTTAAAGTTCAAAATTACTCGATAATATCCTGGATTCCATCTAGAGGACGGTAGTTCTTCGATAGGATTTTTCTTCGTCACAGTATAAATAATCCGACCGGTAAGGTCAACAACTTCTATATCCAGTTCCTCTGATGACTTTAGAAAGACGTTGCCTGATGTTGGTACAGGATACAGCAGAGCATCATGTGTCGACTCCTCTAACGAAAGGTAACAATTATTCAATGCATTGAAAGTTGGTACAGCGAATGCAAATGTCTGCCCATCCGGGCATCTCGCAAAAGAAATATCGGTTGTTTGCAATCCATAATCAAGTACATCATAAAAATTCGACCCATCACTCAGATAAACTGACTCCCCTCCTGAATTCAACTTGAAATTGGTATGTAATCCGTATTGCGTCGTGGAATCCTGATCAGCCCAAATTACGATCACGCTGTTGCCATTTATAAATGTTCCCGACGGAATCTGGTATTTCGTAATAACTGACAAGTCATCGGATAGGTACAACCCTGAAACATCCAAAGTGCCGGACGTGGTATTGTATAGCTCGATCCAATCATTGGATTGGCCGTATTCATCTTCACCAAACATTGTATTACTTGCAAGGATCTCATTGATCAAAACTTGACCGATCTGAGCAGCCGGCGCAGAGATCACAAGCGTATAATATTCATGCTCCGCACGTTGAGGACTGAACAACCCTGCGTTACCATTTTCCGCATAGACATAATACTCTAACATGCTCCCGTTTAAAGGTACATCGACACCATAGATATGATCTCCTGCTATGCCATCATTGTGTAAACCATCATCGTACATTTGAATTCGGTTAAATCGCGAAATATGATTGAGACGGTAACCAAGCTGTACACTGTTCTCCCCGCTGCAAGTTGCATTAATGGTGATCGTTTCTCCATAAACAGGTGTTGGATTACTAACACTGACCGAATTGACCGTTGGTGCTGCCAACAAGTAATTCGCGTTCGAATTGAAG
>JBKCAB010000528.1:0-3014 GCA_046307935.1 Bacteroidota bacterium
GTGTGAAAGTGTCTATGATCCCATTCGCTATCTGACGTTTAGGAAGCGTAGATACTACCGAAGGGTCGCAAAAGGAGAAACGCGGAAAGAACTGCGGACCGCCCATCGCACGTTTTGTCCCTAGGTCGTCTCTGCTTATCACAGCGCCCGAATTAGCCTCAGAACCGGTTGCAGGAAGTGTCAGGAATGTACCAAAGGGAAGGGCTTTGCCAAAAACACAACCTTCTTTTCTTTCCAGGACATCCCATGCTTCACCTTCATAATAGAACGCACCGCACATAAATTTCACACCATCGATCACTGACCCTCCGCCAACAGCCAATATAAAATCTATATTTTCAGTTCTCGCCAACTCTACTCCTTTCATTAAAGTGCTGTATTGTGGATTTGCTTCAATCCCACCGAATTCGATCGTAGTATGTCCGCTCAGGTAAGATTTCACCTTGTTCAAAATACCATTTTCAAGCACTGAACCTCCGCCATAAGCAAGCATGATTTTCCCTTCGGGACATTGCTCATTGAGAAGTTGCGGAAGACGGTTAAGTTGGTCCTTCCCGAAAACGATACGTGTTGGATTGTAGAGTTCAAAATTGAGCATGAGTTCGCGTTAAAAATGAAAAAGCCCCGGATCGAATTCGAAACGGGGCATATATGAAAAGGTAAACTTAAATGTTACTGTTGTCCTTAACAGCGTAAGCGATGGTCAGTGCGTTAATGTTTTGCAATTCTTTACGAATGTCAAAAATAACACCTGAAGGAGCTCCTTTGTCCGCCTTGACACATGTGATCACCTGTTCGATCGGAGCCGTCATTCGTGACGGTTTCTGGTCAAACTTGTCTTTTTTCCATTGACTGACGGCATTCGTATTGTAGAGTCCGTCAGCCGTAGGCTGAACTACGTTATCCAATGAAAGGGCATATCCCATTTTGAATGCAGCTATACGTGCAGGATTTCTTGGCTGTCCAAGGTAGATGAAATCCACCTCCGAACGCTGTTTGAAAGGAGTAAGGTCCATCGTTTTAGTTCCTGCAGGCTGTTCAACTTTAACGGTAGGATCGACCTCTTTTGTGGTCGTCGCCACCATGAAGAAGAACAGAAGCATGAAGACGATGTCTGGAAGTGAAGATGTATTCACTCCGGGCATTGCGCGGCTACCACCTTTTTTAAACTTCGACATAACTCATTTAGTTTTTAGGTGTTACTTCAATAATTCTTGCCGGATAGAGGATGTCAAGCAATTCGATCTTAGCGATCTCATCCTTCACCTTGCTCTTGTCGTTTTCGTTGGCCTCCTTACGCTTCAAAGTACCGTATGAAACGCCCCAAAGTCGCTGTGACTCCTTGTCGCGCACCTCGTAAACGGCTTCTTCGATCTCTGTCTGGATCTTGGCGAAGATGCTGTAGGCAGTGGCTTGCATTACTTCAATACGGATATTGGCTTGGAAATGGATCTCCGGAAGTGTGGCCCCACCATAAAGTTTTAATGCCCGCTTCTTCTTTTCCCATTCCGCGAGTTGGTTCGTTTTGAAGAGGATCATCTCATTGGGAGATCCTGCAGCTTCCATGGCGTCGATCTCGTCAAGGATCTTGTCGATGTTTGCATCGATCTGCGACATGCTCACCACCGAATAAAGCGGAAAGTTGTTGTCAACGTACTGTCCTGCGCTCTTTTGGTTCGTTTCGTAGAACTTCAGAACGAACTCAGAGATCTTATCAGGGTCGTTGAAAACTTCACCACGGACCATGAGTTGATTCTGGTTGTTGGCCTTAATAGCGAGGATATTTCGCTGCTCCACCTCGACAGGCGGTGTTTTAACCTCGATCTTCTTTGGAATACTTCGGATATAGGCTTGATCCCTATCCATTGTTGTGGTCACCAGGAAGAAGATCAGGAGCAGGAAGGCGATATCCGCCATCGAGCCTGCGTTGATTTCCTGTATCTCTCTTTTTGCCATACGTCTTATTTTCTCAAACGACCCATAAATGGACCCAAAATGATCACGAGGGCACCGATAGCCATGCCGATGAAGATCGTGTAAATCCCCGCAGTGGTATTGTCAACTACAGCTTGTGAAACTGGGTTCTTGAGCAAAAGCGAATCCGTAGTGTCAGAAGTTCCCATTGCCAGAAAAATCATGTAGATCACAGTAGAGATCAATATCCCGAGGATAGCGATAACAGTTTTCTTCGTGTCTGTGATCAACTGTAAGAGGAAGAAAACCACCACTACAGCCATCAGGGCAAACATCAGAAAGAAGGTAAACCAGATCGCAGCACTCATCTGCGACCCGTCACGATATGCCTCAACTGCCTCTTTTCCAGCAGAAACATTGGGAGCATTGAATAGCAGGATGCATAGAGCAACTCCTACAACACTCAGACCAACCTTGAGGAGGCTCATCAACAGATCGAGTCTTTTGGTATTCATAACTTTTCGGATTTAAAGTTGATAAATTAAGACAGAATCAAGCAGCTTTGTGCTTAAGTAACATATCAACAAGTGAAATGGAGGCATCTTCCATTTCGTTTACAAGACCATCGATCTTAGAAAGAATATAGTTATAGAATACCTGAAGTACCATTGCCGCGATCAAACCGAATACCGTAGTCAAAAGTGCGACCTTGATACCATCTGCAACCGTAGTTGGTGACACCTGTCCGTCTTCAACGATCTTATCGAAGGCCTGGATCATACCGATTACCGTTCCAAGGAACCCAAGCATTGGAGATAGCGCGATGAACAGTGAGATCCATGAAAGTCCTTTTTCTAAAAGACCCATCTGTACACCTCCGTATGAAACCACTGATTTCTCCACCATTTCGATGCCTTCATGTGCACGGTCAAGACCCTGGTAGAAGATTGAAGCGATCGGACCACGTGTATTTCGGCAAAGTTCCTTGGCAGCGTCAACACCACCTGACTTCAATGCGCTTTCGACATCATCAAGGAAGCGACGTGTATTGATCGTAGCTAGGTTGAGGTACACGACACGCTCGATCGCCAATGCCATAC
>JBKCAB010000529.1:0-332 GCA_046307935.1 Bacteroidota bacterium
TGGCGAAATATTTCAAGGAAAATCGTCCGAATTTCAATGTGCTTTTCATTGCCTTTGCTGCAGAGGAAGCCGGCCTGAAGGGTTCCGAATTTTATGTGCAACATCCCGTTTATCCTTTGAATAAAATGGATTTTTTGATCAATCTGGATATCATGGGGTCCGGTGAAGAAGGCGTCACCATTGTCAATGCTACCCTTTTCGAAAAGGAGTTCCAATTGCTCCAGGAGATCAACAGCGAAGGAAAGTTGCTGTCACAGATCAAAAGCAGGGGGCCGGCAGCCAATTCAGATCACTACTGGTTCACCGGGAAAGGTGTTCCTGCTTTCTTCATT
>JBKCAB010000530.1:0-2218 GCA_046307935.1 Bacteroidota bacterium
AATGTAAGCGAATCCGGCTTCATCTACAAACAAAGTATGCGCACTCGACCACGTTGCACCTTCCTCTCCGAAATAATAATTCGTTGTCAAAGCTCCAGTTGAGGGCAAAGGCGTCATATCAACGATAAGAAGTCCGCTTTCAGCCTCTGTGGTGATATAGGCGTAATCTCCCCATGTACACAAATCCCTCCAGATCGACTCGGTTCCGGGCTCCCAGAAAACTTCAACCGGCGATGATGGATCGGCTAAACTGACGATAGAGGTGCCTTTCGTGGTGCCCACAAGCGCATATTCCACACCGGTCTCATCCACATAGCCCCAAATATCGTTGAGGTTAGCCTGGTGCAACTGCTGGTAATTGACATGGGAAACAGAATCGATGTTGACCTGCGCAGAAGTGTAAGTTCCGAAACTCAACACGATTAAAAGTTGGAATATATTTTTCATCATTCTTTTACAAAATAAAAATAGCTGCAAACACAAAAATGACTACAATGACAATATACTGCCATATATCCACGAAATAGGGAAAATACTTACTGTAGATCTCTTTGAGCTTCATCTTTCAAATGTATGAAATATAAACGCTTGAATTCTTCTTCGGGTTTGTCGTATTTCCCATTTTATGCAGCATTATTGATTATCTTTGTGTGCATTCAATTAACGGTAACATGGCAAAAGAATCGGCTGTTGAAACAAACGTTTCACTTGATTTTGAGACGTTTCGATCGGAAGTTTTATCGGATTATAAGCTAGCCTGTATTTCACGAGAAGCATCATTGCTTGGTCGGAAAGAGGTTTTGACCGGTAAGGCGAAGTTCGGGATATTTGGCGATGGGAAGGAGCTTGCGCAGATCGCGTTGGCTAAACAATTCCGCAACGGGGATTTCAGATCGGGCTACTACCGCGATCAAACGCTAATGATGGCGATCGGACAATTGAATGTAAGAGAATACTTCTCAGGGCTGTATGCCCATACAGATGCTGAGATCGAACCTCAGTCTGCCGGACGTCAAATGGGTGGACATTACTCGACAAGGAACCTTGATGCCCAAGGAAATTGGAAGAATCTGATGGAACAAAAGAATAGTTCAGCAGATATTTCTCCCACCGCGGGACAAATGCCAAGGCTACTCGGATTGGCACAAGCGTCGAAGGTTTATCGGAACCACCCAACATTGAAAGACCTGGAAGAATTCGGGAAATTCACCAATGGTGGAAATGAAGTTGCCTTCGGAACCATCGGAGATGCGTCTACTTCGGAAGGACCTTTCTGGGAAACGATCAACGCAGCAGGTGTTTTACAGGTTCCTTTGGTGATGTCGGTCTGGGATGACGGTTACGGGATCTCTGTTCCGAGAGAATACCAAACAACCAAAGGCAGTATCTCTGAAGCGCTGGCAGGGATGCAGCGAACAAAAGAAAAAACGGGTTACGAGATCTTTGTAACAAAAGGCTGGGATTACGCCCATTTGTGCGAGACCTATGAAAAGGCGGTGAAATTAGCACGGGAAAAACATGTTCCGGTGCTGGTGCACGTCAAAGAGGTGAATCAGCCACAGGGACATTCAACCTCAGGTTCTCATGAGCGCTACAAAAGTGCAGAAAGACTCCAGTGGGAGAGCGATTACGATTGTATCAACAAGTTCCGTGAGTGGATCCTCGCTTTCGATGCAAACGGAAGCTCCATTGCTACGGAGGAGGAGCTCGACTCAATTGCAAAAGAAGTGAAGAATCTTGTGCGCGATCAGAAGAATGAAGCATGGAAATTATTCACCAATGATATTAAGAATGATCTTCATCAGGCGCTAGAGTTGATGAAAGCTGTTGCCTCTGAAAGTCCAAACCGAACGTTCATTGAAAAAGAGATCGAATCGCTTGAAAAAGCCTTCGAACCGATCCGAAAGGATGTCATGAATGCAGCACGGAAAGTATTGCGACTGGATCGTGATAACGGCTCTTCTTCGAAAGTGGCCCTTTCAAACTGGATCCAACAAAAATTGAATGAAAATGCACAACGCTACGGCTCCCATTTATATTCAGCATCTGATTCGTCGGCGTTAAAAATAAAAGCTATAGCTCCGAGCTATGATGGTTCTGGTCGCATGGAAGATGGCAGGATTATACTCCGTGATAATTACAAGAAGATATTGGAAAAATATCCTCAGGCGCTCGTTTTTGGAGAAGATGCCGGTAAGATCGGTGGTGTCAACCAAAC
>JBKCAB010000531.1:0-3022 GCA_046307935.1 Bacteroidota bacterium
CGTATTTCCTGTGTTTTTACTCGTGTCAAGATTTCTGTATTCCTTTAAATTGTACCAAATTGGGATATTTCTTCCCATTTTGGTAACAATTATTTAATGTCTTTAAGCACGTCGTGTGTGTTACTTCGTTCACCAGTCAACTACCTCACTACATGCCTTACTACTGCAGTCTTATCGTCTTGTATCACATGAACGAAATAGACGCCTGATGGCAGCAAAGACAAGTCTATGCTGAAATTATTCGTGCCTTGTCCAACTTCAAGATCATTTCGTTCCATTACCAATGCTCCGAGCGTATTTACAACGCTCAGGTCAATTTTTCCGATCAACTCATCATCGGTTATGCTCAAAACGAATGTCCCGTCACTTGGGTTCGGATAGGTGTAAATCGAGGATGTACCGGAACAATTGACTGCAAAGATGCCTAACTCAGTACGATCTCCGTTCAAGTCATACTCTGAAAGTCTAACGTAGCTCAATCCATTCGACGGTCTTGGAACAGACATGCGGTATTCATTCAATTCAGTTGAGTTTCCTGTGGCCTGCTGAACCGCATAGGTTTCCCACACTACAGCATCCTCGGAAGTCTCCAATTTGAAATATGCACTGTTGTGTTCCGAAGCGGTTGCCCAGGTAAATTCTACGTTTTCGTCCTTGCACTCATGGGAAGCACCGATGAACTCGGCTGCTTGAGGTACAGGCGGTATGGCAATTGCAAACAAGCTGAAAGACAGCATAGAATTGCGGCTAACCGTGAAATCAGTGCTCTGTCCAAGGCTATTATTGTGGATTCCCCAATTCACACTTGGTGTCAACCAGGTTGTGGGTGATGCTCCCATTGCTTTAATGATCCTCGCTCCCTGGTAGTTCACAGAAACAGATGGATATTGGTGTGCCCGCAATGAAAGATTGTAGGTTGGGGCAGCGTTGAATGTGGTTTGTGGTGAATTCGTCAGATTGTACGGATGGATCTCCCAATACCCTTCGGAGGCGACAACACTTAAAGTTGCAGTCGGATTGGTTGATTGGTCATCAATAGGAATGTCTGTTTGGAAGGGAACGGCACCGGTAATGTAGCGTCCTCTGAGAAAACCGGCCGCAGTAGTTGAGGTGTTTGACCATTTCAAATAGGCATTGCGGTTAACAATATCTCCGTTGAAGGAACCCCCTACGGGATACAGGGAATTGGCATCTGTTGCAGCTACATTCGATCGTGTATAACGAAACATGTGCCCGACAATAGAACCTGAGGTCCAAGTTATAGTAGGGTTGGTCACAGATCCGGCTAAAGCCCCGATGTAGGAAATAGTTAGAGCGGGGTATTGTGTAGAAGTACTATTCACGGTGAATGCGGTCGAACCGGGAAATTGAGCGTTTGCCGGGAAATTTACTGCAGACAATGCAAGGGCTGAATTTTGAACACCCAGTGCAACATAATAATTCGCTGTTGCAGTCAACGTGCTCAAAATATTGCCTTGTACCATTTTTAAATCATTTAAAATGTGAATGGGTTTTTCCAGAATGATTCCTGTATTGGTTCCCGAAATATTGACTTCCAAATTATAGAAATTGGTCACCCCTCTCACCGGAGCACCTGTTACGGCATCCAGATTGGCATAAGTAATGGTTTGGTTGTTCGTGCCGGTAAATTTCACGAGTCCCGTTGCTTTGTTAATGGTAGTTGCTGTTGTAACTGTTGGGCCAACCCCACAGATCAGCGCACCACTGTTTTTGAGGTCTCCTGTGATCTCAAGAGACCCAACTTGAGTAGGGGTATTAACACTCTGGCCAAACGTCAGACGCGCCCCTTGCATGATGGTTAAATCACGTGCATAAGCTGCGGTATTGTCATAGATGAAAGGTAGTTGGCTCGTACATCCGCCCAGTCTCGGAATGAAAACATTGGTTGAAGTGCTCGGAAGAACAGTACTTTGAACGAAACGCCCAAGTGCTTCGTCATAGCTGTACCAATTGGCCACATTATTCCAATTATCATTGGCGTTTAGCACAATTGGCGTTATATTTTTTGCTGGTGGGGCGCCATTACCCCCTCTCCAAAGCATATCACCCTGAACGGGCTCAACACCGGCGGGAATTGCGCTTGAATTTACAGTGAGGACGAAATTACTATTTGCGCAGTTGAGGACCTCTGAGCCTACGAGAATGTAATACGTTGTTCCAGCTCTGGTGCACCAAGAAACTGACTCGGGCAATGTTTGGCTGCATGATGGGGCTGCCGAATTGCTACATGCAATGTTTGTGAATCCTGCTGCACAACTTCCGGTAAAGATCTGAACTTCAGCATCGAAATTTGTGCTTGTATTAGTTGTTGAAGCTGTGTATGTTGTGCCATCGCCTACAACGGTGTACCACACAGTGTTGCTCAGGTTATTCCCGTTGCTGCCGCAGGAAGGAACCAATGGAACAACGCCATCGCTCGCGCTTGTTGCCTGCGCCACTGAAACTACCCCGGAGTTGTAAGGAATAGCGATCGGTGTGGCTCCCGTACATGGATCGTTAGGTGGTCCGGTTACCGAACAGGACATATCGAGTGTAAATGTTCCCATCGTTGCGTTCGGATTGTAGATGAATGACCAACGCCAAACTTTGATGTAATAGGTTACCCCGGAAACGGTTTGAAAAGACACGCTGGCTTGAAGTGATGCACATGAAGGTCCGAAATCATCCACTGCAGTGAGGCAAACGGGTGACGCGCATGTTCCGGTGTATATTCCTATCTGACTATCTACACCAGGCACTGTATTACACAGACTAGCTGTGAAAACACCGCCATTGCCAACAATCGAATACCAGACAGCCGGTGTGTTGGTACTGTATCCTCCGCAGGTACCGGTTTCTCCAGCGCCGCCCACTGTGGCTCCCACAGTAGTGCCTACCGTTGCTGTGCCGCATGTAACCCGAATGGCATAACAGACAAGGTCGTTTGACTGCGGTGATGGAGGTGTTACACCATTTACTGCTAAGGAAAAGACGAAGAAACTTGTCAGAGCAAACCAGGAGA
>JBKCAB010000532.1:0-806 GCA_046307935.1 Bacteroidota bacterium
CTGGTTTACTTTCCGGGAAGTATAACATTAAAACCATTTCGATCTATCAAGCAAAGTGATTTCCAGTCTGACCTCGACATCAATCTTTTTGGCGCTATCCATGCGGTGCAGAAATACAGTAGTCGCATGAACGAAGGATCAGGTATTGTTTTGTTCAGTACGGTCGCGGTACAGACAGGAATGCCGTTTCACAGCTCAGTGGCTGTATCGAAAGGAGCTATTGAAGGCTTAACACGAGCATTAGCTGCTGAATTTGCTCCAAAGATCCGCGTCAATTGTATTGCGCCCTCACTTACTGCGACAAAAATGGCTTCAAAATTCTTAGCTACTCCGGAGAAGCATGAAGCATCAGCTCAACGTCATCCTTTGAAAAAAGTGGGTTCACCAGGTGATATTTCAGAGGCTGTTCTTTTTTTACTCAGAGATTCATCTTCCTGGATGACCGGTCAGGTGCTTCATGTGGATGGAGGATTGTCCAGTATTCGGGTTTGATATAAGAAATCTCAAAATTTCAAGACTTTTCTTCCACTGATCCGTGTTCGATATATTTCGAACACTCGAACACTCGAATTCGCGAATTTTCAAATTTTCGTGTCATAATGACCGTGTTATCAGGTGGCGTTAAATTGGGGTGAAATGGTTGATTTCAGCAAGAAAGAGGTTGTATGTACGTACAACTACGTATGGATTACAGAAGGTGACTACGTAATTGTTTTAGTGTATGGTTGAAAATCTTTTCCATCGGGCGTAATGGTTATTCCTTTGTCTCAAGAAACAAAGAAAAACACCGCCCAATGAAAACAAGA
>JBKCAB010000533.1:0-966 GCA_046307935.1 Bacteroidota bacterium
CGCAGTCCCGGAAATATTGATACCCCTGAGCGTGCGTGTTGCAGAGGCTCCACCTGTGTAACCGGATGTAATGTTTGAGATCGCATTATTGTAAATTCTAAGTGCGTGCGTACCCGTGGTTGTGTGGGATGCACGGATTCCAGAAATTACAGTTGTTGACGCCGTCCCTGAATTACGCACACCGCGAATCCTGTTGTTGTTCAATGAACAGGTGCCCTGGAAAGTTGTGACGAGAATACCATCACACTGGGTGCCGGTAACAATGTTCTGGATGTTGTTGCCGCTTATAGTAAAACCACTCTGATTATCCGCTCTGATACCCCACGTTTGAGTCGCTACAGTGCTAGAACCGATACTGGCATTTGAACTGTTACCTATATTGGAATTGGTAATGCGCGAGTTAATATCCGGAAACGCGGCTGTTCCGAGCAGATAAATTCCTGCGAAAGCTTCAGTAACGGAAATGTTGGTGTAAAGGTTCTGTGAATTTGAACCGGATGCCGCCGTAGGAGTCACCCCGCCTCCCGTAGTAGTGGTGGTTTGCAGGATCCCTCTTACGGTTGTGTAGGCTCTCGATAGAACAATAGTACAGTTTTGTAGGGTATTGAACTGAGCACCATTTGTTGCGGAGGCATTCCTGATCAGATAGCCATACTCCAATTCAGCAGTAGTAGTGGCGTTTGCAGGATTATTTCTCACATCAATTCCGTCGAAGGTGAAATAGTCACCACCTGAGATCACGATCCCAGCATCTGCAGTTCCTATACCATTGGTTCCTAAAATCACAGGATTAGCTCCGGCACCGGATTTCTGAAAGGTAATGGTATTGACAGCTGTTCCGGTTGCAGTTATCACCCTTGGTAACTCTGCAAAGGTCTGTCCAGCGGAAACGTTAAAGACGATCGGGTTATTCACGCAAATAGAATTCAGCCATGCGATGGCCTGGTCGAAGCTCGCGAAGTTCGT
>JBKCAB010000534.1:0-5533 GCA_046307935.1 Bacteroidota bacterium
TGCCCTTTCATCGGAATTAATGGCGGGAGACATCGATCAAGCAAAAGCAGACAAACTGAAAGAACTCAAAAGGATCAAAAAAGAAGCTTGCGTGAATTATACCTCCATGAGCGGCAAGGACATGCTTGAGCGCAAGGCGGAGTGTAAATAACCTGATCAGAAAATTCGATCCAGGACCTCACAGAATATCTCCGCCGCTCTGTTCAGATCCTCCTCTGAATGGGCCTGTGATACAAACCCAACTTCGTATCCACTTGGCCCAAGGTAAACGCCCCGATTGAGCAGCTCCTTGTGCATTCTTTTGAAACCGCTCATGTCGGGATCGATCTCTGCAGCACTGTGGATTCTCTTTTTGCCGTTGAATGACAGCCAGAAAATGGAACCGATCGTTACCATCTCAAAGGGATAGCCATTATTCGAAGCGTGATCATTGATCTTTCCAACAAAGCGATCTGTCTTTGATTTCAATTCTTCATAAAAACCTGGCTTTGCACATTCTGTGAGCTGGGCGATCCCTGCAGCCATAGCCACCGGATTTCCAGAAAGGGTTCCCGCCTGATAGACAGGCCCATCAGGAGAGACGAAGCCCATGATCTCCTTGCTTGCTCCATAAGCTCCAACCGGTAACCCGCCACCAATGATCTTACCATACGTGACAATATCGGGTTTGATGCCATAATACTCCGCTGCTCCGTTGAAGGCAACCCGAAAACCGGAGATCACCTCATCGAAAAGCAATAACACACCATATTTTTCGCACAATTCTTTCAACTCCAGCAGAAAGTTCTTCTCTTGTAGCAACAATCCGTTGTTGGCCGGTATGGGTTCGATAATGGCGCAAGCGATCTCCCCCCCGATCTGCTCAAAACACTTTTTAAGTGCTTCATGATCGTTCAAAGCAATCACAACTGTTTCATTGGCAAGAGCTTCGGGAACTCCTGCACTGGACGACTCTCCAAAGGTGACCAATCCACTTCCCGCTTTCACGAGGAGGGCATCGACATGTCCATGGTAACACCCTTCGAACTTCAGGATCTTACTACGACCTGTGCAACCTCTTGCCAAGCGGATGGCCGACATTACGGCTTCAGTCCCCGAGCTGACAAAGCGCAACTTATCGATGTAATGATTTCTGCTCAGAATCAGCTCAGCCAGCTCATTTTCCAGCCGTGTTGGGGCGCCAAATGAAGCACCATTCTGAAGCGTCTTCACCACATTTTCATAGACCGCAGGGTGGTTGTGCCCCAAAATGAGAGGTCCCCAACTACAACAAAAATCGATGAATTCATTGTTATCTTCATCCCAGATCCGACAGCCATTGCCTCTCTTAATGAAAAGCGGGCTCCCCTCCACTGATTTAAAAGCCCTAACTGGTGAATTGACTCCTCCGGGGAAATAAGTCTTGGCTTTTGCGTACAAAGCCTCTGAAGTTGCCCTGCTGATATCCTGATCGATGCGCATACATTGAATTTATTACTGGATCCGAAGCAAAATTACAGTTTTAAAGATTTTTTACTGTTAAAACCTATTGTAACAACATTTGCAGGGACACAATAGTTTTAACCGTATTGCAGAATTCGAAGAACTTCATCATGAAATGTCAACACGTTCGTTTTTAGCGCAGCTCAACTGTATCACCTCTATACTTTCTTTATCTTTGGCGTGCAAAACAAATACATGAGTCCGTTCGAAAACACACTTGAATTCGCTCAAAAGATGGATGAGCAGGATCCATTGAGGTCTTTCCGGGAGCAATTCCATTTTCCGGATTTTCACAAGGCGACCGTACGCTATTTCACCGGAAATTCGCTGGGCCTCCAGCCAAAAACTGCGGCTAAATATATTCAGGAAGAATTGGACGCATGGGCGAATTACGGCGTTGAAGGGCATTTTCTTGGTAAGCGGCCATGGTTCTCGTACCATGAAAATCTTACCGAGATGGCAGCGCGGATCGTTGGGGCGCTTCCCTTGGAGGTGGTAGTAACCCATTCTCTTACTACTAACCTGCACCTTTTGATGGTGTCTTTCTACCGTCCTCAGGGCAAACGTACGAAGATCCTGTGCGAAGCAAAAGCCTTTCCAAGTGATCAGTATGCTTTGGAATCTCAGGTAAAATTCCATGGTCTGGATGTAAGGGATCATCTGGTCGAAGTTGGTCCTAGAGATGGCGAGCAGCTCATTCGGGAAGAAGATATTTTGGCAAAGATAGACGAGTTGGGAGAAGAGTTGGCACTCGTTATGATCGGTGGAGTAAACTATTACTCTGGACAGCTTTTCGATATGAAAACCATCACCGATGCGGGTCATAAAGTGGGCGCTGTAGTTGGCTTTGACCTGGCACATGCTGCAGGTAATATCAATCTGAAACTGCACGAATGGAACGTGGATTTTGCAGCTTGGTGCGGTTATAAATACCTGAATTCATCTCCCGGCGGAGTCAGCGGTATGTTCGTCCATGAACGTCACGCCTACGAACCAGATTTACCTCGTTTTGCCGGATGGTGGGGATATGACAAGGATACCCGCTTCAAAATGGAGGCAGGCTTCAATCCGATGCGAGGCGCTGAAGGATGGCAACTTTCCAACGCACCGGTACTTGGTATGGCAGCTCACCTAGCATCATTGGAGATCTTCGACAAAGCAGGAATGGAACGTATTGGTGAAAAACGGGATCTTTTGACAGGTTTCCTGGAATTTGTGATCGACGATATATCATCAAGAAATGCAGAAAGGGTGCAGTTCGAGCTGATCACTCCAAGAGAAAAGAACAAACGGGGAGCTCAGTTGTCTATAATGGCGAAAGGGCAGGGCAAAGCATTGTTTGATGCACTTTCAAAACTGGGAGTTATTGCAGACTGGCGAGAACCGAATGTAATCAGAGTTGCTCCGGCCCCTCTTTACAATTCATTCGAGGACTGCTGGTGGTTCGGAAAACATCTCGAAAACGCAATCCAATAAATAACAATGGAAGAGCTGACTATTCAGACACTGATCAAAGTAAAATACTCCGGGGCACTGGATCAATCCGCTACCTACATCAACCTTGTGCTTCAAACCGTTGCCGTGCTGATCGGAGGGTTGATCATCTGGAGGGCAATGAACAGCTATCACCGCAAAAAGCAACAGGAGCGCAGAAAAACGAACTACTTTGAAACGCCGTATGCGCAGTGGAGAAAAAAATAAGATTATGCAGGAAGGAAAAGAAGTGATCATAGTAGGGGCAGGTCTTGTAGGATCACTATGGGCCGTTTATTTGTCGAAAGCAGGCTACAATGTAACGATATACGAGCGGCGTTCGGACATTCGCAAAGCAGAGATTTCTGCTGGCAAATCGATCAATTTGGCACTTTCTGTGCGTGGATGGAAAGCGCTGGACGCGGTTGGAGTTGGCGATGAGATCCGCAAGATCGCTATTCCGATGCATGGCCGTATGATGCACGATATGGAAGGTAATCTGACCTATCAGGCTTATGGAAAGGAGGGGGAAGCGATCTTTTCTGTCTCCAGAGGTAAGATCAATGCCACCATGATGGATATAGCCGAGAAGCATGGAAAGGCAACCATACATTACAATCATGAATGCCGAAGGGTTGATCTGAAGAGTGGCACTGTTTACCTGACCAACTCGCTTACGGGAGAACAATTCGAACGCAAGGCTGATCTTGTGTTCGGAGCAGATGGCGCCTTTTCGGCGATCCGTTACAACTCCATGCAAAAGCTGGACCGCTTCCAGTACAGTCAGAATTATATTGCAGACGGTTATCGGGAGATCCTTCTACCTGCCAATACCGATGGATCCTACAAAATGGACAAAAATGCATTGCACATTTGGCCGAGAGGGCGCTTCATGTTGATTGCGTTGGCCAATGAAGACGGCTCTTTCACCTGTACGTTGTTCATGCCCCATGAAGGAGAGCGCTTCTCGTTTGATAAGTTGACCAGCAAAGATGCAGTTGATACTTTCTTCAAAGAAACATTCCCTGATTTCTACACAATGATGCCCGATGTCGCAAACGCGTGGGAAGATCATCCTTTATCGGCCCTGGCTATCATCCGCTGCTATCCGTGGACTTCCGGAAAAGTAGCACTAATGGGTGATGCTGCCCATGCAACAGTACCCTTCTACGGGCAAGGCATGAACGCCGGATTCGAAGATTGTACAGTGCTTTCCGAGCTTATGCAAAAACATCAGGAAAACTGGCAGGCGATCTTCGATGAATACAGCAGGACACGAAAACCGGACGGAGACGCGCTCCAGGATCTGTCATTGGAAAACTATTTGGTGATGCGCGACTACGTTGCTGATCCCGACTTTCTGTTGCGTAAAAAAATTGAAGCGAAATTCAGCGAACTGTATCCAGACAAGTGGATGCCGTTATACTCTCAGGTCACCTTTAGCAATATCCGCTACAGCGAGGCCTACAAGAAGGGGAAAGAACAGGATGGGATCATGGATGAAGTGATGGCCATGGAAAATATTCATGAGGACTGGGATTCACCGTCGATCATGGATAAAATTCTTGAGCTGGTCGACAACCCGTAGATAAGTTTCCTAAATTTAGGTCTATGAACAGATCGATGCTTGTTTTCGCGGTGCTATTGTCTTTATCAAGTGCCGCCCTCGCTCAGAAGAGCAGAGACTTTACCGGAAAAAGTCGCGGAGATTTCTTCGGAGGCGCTCAAGACTACCGTGATATCACGCGACATGGTCTTCAGATCTCTTTCGGTCCAAACTACACATTAACACGGTCACGAACCAGAGAATACAGTGGTACGGATGCCACCGGTCGGCCACTCAAGGCGATCGTGGATCCTTCTGGAAGCCTTGGCGCCTTCATCAATATTGGAATGGCACATTACCGTCTCAAAGAATCCAGGTTCTGGGGAGGTTTAGCCAAGAAATACCCAGACGGGATCTTCGGAAACTGGATCAAGGGTAACTTGTTCCACCGCTTCGATTGGGGACTTGGTATTGATTATATCGGCGGCAGAGAACAGACAACCATTGAGCTGTACAATCCACTCAATCAGCTGGTTGGTGAAGAGGAATACAAAAATTCCTTCTACAATGGCTATCTGACCGCTCGATTCACTGCAGACCGCTTTGAACAGCTTAGCGACAACTGGCACTTGGAAACGGGAATTGGTGTGAATTTCCTGTATAATCTTCTTTCAGCCCAAAAAGAAGGTTACACACCGTACGAAGGTCTTTCCACTCTCAAATTCCAAGAAGACTTTATGGCTCAGTTTCACGGTCATCTCGGATTCAATTACCGCGTGCGAAAGGGTGACTATCTCACCTTTGGATTCTACCTTCCGATGATTGGGGTATACGAAATGAACAAGCTCAAACCTACTGTTCAGTGGTTCTCCAGCAACTATTATCCGGCTCATCTTCAAATAAAATGGATCCATCACTTCACCAAGAAGCCAAAGGGATGCAACACTCCGGGATCCGAGGACGACCGAAAACGCAACGAGGAATTCCTTCAAAACAACTAGGATGAAAAGAATCTACCACCTGGGTACATGC
>JBKCAB010000535.1:0-1252 GCA_046307935.1 Bacteroidota bacterium
GTTGTAGGGTTCATTGCCGGAGAAACTGCACCTAAAGGAAGAACTATGGGCCACGCAGGAGCGATCGTTGGTGGTGCCGATGATACAGCTGAAGCGAAGAAACGCATTATGAGAGAGTGTGGCATCCATGTTGTCGATTCACCTGCCCACATCGGACAGAAAATGGCTGAAGTATTGGGTGTGACGGTTTAATAAAAAAGTGACAATAGCTTAAAAAGTGCCTATGGGGCACTTTTTCTTTTTTATATCCTCTATTCGATATAAATTTGTCTTTCAACGATTCAAACACTATGAAATGAAAAAAATTCTATTTTCCCTATTGTCTTTGGCAGCACTGGCTACAAATGCGCAAACATCACGTCTTGCCCCTGCGAATGCCGATCACTTCCCAAAAAAACCGGTTGTTAATCCAATGGATAACCCGGTAAAAACACTTTTGTGTTTAGATACGATCCGCTATCCTCAGGTCAAGGAACAGCTACTTTTTACAGATCCAATAGAACCTACATTCTATATTTTTGAAGTGTGGCAAGCCGACCAGGAAGCCTTTTCTCAAACGTTTTTCAACAGTGGCACTGGGTTATCGATCCGAGGAATAGAGTTCTTCGGGTCCAACAGTGCAGCTGGAACGATCTCTGTAAGAGCATCGATTTACAGTGTAAATGCTCAAAACAATCCCGTTGCACAGCTCGCTACAGGAACGGTACCTGTTGTTGGAACAACGCCAAACTACTACAGAGTAAACTTTGCGAATCCGTTGGCTGTAAGTACGAACTATGCGGTAGTCATTGAAGTAGTCACGACCAATGGTATTTTGGATCTGTTTGTAAACGATATCGTACCTAACCAGCCGTATGACGAGAATCTTTCTCGTTTCAAATCAATTTATTATCCGAACTCAAATTTCGGTCAATGGGTGAGTTTACCTGCAATGACGACTGGGGATGTCACCAATTTTCCTCAAGGACCTTACGATTTCGAACCGATCGTTGCCCCACTTGTGAGTTATACGATCAATACTACAGCAACTGTTACTCCCGACGTAGCATGTCTGGGAACACCAGTTAACTTCTCCGGTTCTGCAACGCCCACGAACCTTTTGAACAACCGCATGTACAATTTCGGTGTTTTTGAAAGTTATTTCTTGGGGGCTACATCTGATTCAACCTATGCGTGGGACACCGGAGATCCTGCCCCACTTATCTGGAACAACAACACTACATACACCTACCCAGCCCCCGGCACTTATCCT
>JBKCAB010000536.1:0-460 GCA_046307935.1 Bacteroidota bacterium
GAGTAAATGTACGTAATTCTGTCATTCGACCATCAGGTTGCAACCACGGATATCGGATTGATCGAATCGGCCCAAAATCCTGAATGATGATCCTTCACGTTTCCCAAGGTCCTGAGTGGCACTGAATGCGCAAGAATTCAAATTGGCAAGGTCAATTACATTGACACCTCCGGTTTTACCATCCACTACATAGCTGAAGGGGTCATTCACATCGCGCACCAGGACCTTCATCCACTCTGGGGTGTGGAATATACCCGCCTCGTTGCTGTATGCCTGGGATAATAATTCTGTCATGCCGTATTCAGATAGCACATTCGCTACACCCAACCCATCTCGGATCAACCGATGAAGTTCTTCTTTCGGGAGCTCTTTCCGCTTTCCTTTCATACCGCCGGTTTCGATGATCTTCGCCATTGACAGATCCGGTTTTTGAGCTGCAAGATCAAGCAGTGCATAGGAT
>JBKCAB010000537.1:0-317 GCA_046307935.1 Bacteroidota bacterium
TGTTTAAGGCTTATAAAAAGATCATCTCGGATGATCGGTTCCATGTTAGCATCGATCTGTTCCGCACAGGAATCGTGATGCGCAGGAAAAGTCAACGTAAAGAACACTTCGTTATTTCAATGTGATCGCTTTTTTCAGATATCGCCAGATCACTAACCCCGTGCACTATATCAACACAATTTCACTCGAATTTCTTTTCGTCAGGAATCAATTTCAGCTTACTCCGCGATGTCCCAATTTTTTGGCACCCTCATCAGCAGAAAAATACCTAGGACAAAGAAAACAACCAATGCCAGTACGGATGTCCGGATATCAGC
>JBKCAB010000538.1:0-2529 GCA_046307935.1 Bacteroidota bacterium
GGAACTGCGCCTAACCGAATTTTGGTGGTTGAATGGTTCGTTACCATTCCCCGGAATACCACAGGAGCCGCAAACTCAACAATGCAAGCATGGCTTTACGAGAACAACGGTAGAATAGAGTTCCGCTATGGAGCAATGGGATCGGGCGCCATGTCTGCTTCGGTAGGATTAACAGCTACCACTACGAATTATCTGTCCGTAAACATTGTTAGTGGAAATGCCAGCATTATCACCCCCACAGATAATAATGCAACTACGCCTTCCAACGGAACGATCTACACATTTGCACAACCAACGCTCAGCTACAGCTGGTCACCTGCCAGTTTCCTGAATTCGACAACCATTTCGAACCCAGAAGCGAGCAGCGTGGCAAATACCACCACTTACACTGTTACGGTGGAGTCAAATGGCTGTAGCACAAGCTCACCTGTAACCCTTATAGCAGGTGCGCCGTTGAGTGCAACAGCATCAACCACCACGCCATCCGCTTGTGCCGGAAATGATGTAACGCTCTCTGCAAATCCTGTTGGTGGCGGCGGTCCATATACCTACAGTTGGACCGGACCACTAGGATTCACTTCAGGTATACAAAACCCAACATTGACAGGTGCAACTACAAACATGTCCGGAATTTACGAAGTTACTATCACCGACAATTGTGGGACAACGGCAACAGCATCGCTGAATCTAACGGTAAATGCGGCTCCTGCAATTAACTTGAGTTCAACTTCTGGTACATACTGTACACCGGCAGGTCCAGCGGTAACGCTCAATGCAAGTGGCGCAGATACCTACTCCTGGTCTCCTGCAACCGGGCTTTCAGCCACCTCAGGATCATCGGTTGATGCTACCCCTTCTTCGGCTACATCTTACACCGTGGTTGGAACAGATGCAAACACCGGTTGTTTGAGTACAGCTACTACATTGATTAATGTTTCGGCAAGCGTCACGATGAATACTGTAAGCGCAACTGAAAGTTCTGTTTGTTTCAATGGTGGAACCATTTTGAGTGCCAATGCTAGCACAACTCTTTCCTATTGTGCTTCAACACACGCTAGCGGATGTTCAGGCGACAACATAACAAACGTCAGTTTAGGCAGTATCAACAACCCTACTTCGGGATGTGGTGGAGCTTCATTTTATACCCTCTTTACGGCGGGTCCATCGACAACAACAAGCTTGTCTCCAAGCGGAGGAACATATACATTAAGCGTTTCCTTCGGAACAGATGCTAATCAGTATTTCGGAGCTTGGATTGATTTTAATCAAAACGGTATTTTCGAAGTTTCTGAGTTTCTCGGCGCCTCTGCTAATGCCGGCGCTAATGGAACTGCATCCATCACATTCACGGTTCCTGCTGGTGCTGCCAATGGTTCAACCAGATTGCGTATTGTTGGAGGAAATGACCTCCCTGTATTATCTAGCCAAGCTTGCGGCGCTTCTTCAAGCCCATGGGGAGAAACACAGGATTACCCCGTTACGATTATTGATGGATTTGATGCTTACACCTACACATGGTCTCCATCAACTTTCCTGAATACCACGAACGGACCAGCAGTTACCGCGTCAGCAATGACTGCGACGACAAATTATATTGTCACAGCGACAGTGAATGGGTGTTCGGCGACAGGATCAGTAAACATTACTGTCAATCAGCCTTCTACTGGAACAGATGTGATCACGGCGTGTGATTCTCACACATGGATCGACGGTGTGACGTACACCGCAAGCAACAACACGGCTACATTTACGTTGACAAACGCAATAGGATGTGATTCTTTGGTAACATTGAACCTAACGATCAACAACTCCAACACGGGGACAGATGTGGTCACGGCATGTGATTCTTACACATGGATCGACGGAATTACTTACACCGCTGATAACAGCACTGCAACATTTGTGCTTACCAATGCTGCGGGATGCGACTCAACGGTTACGTTGAACCTGACCCTGCTCAATAATACGGGAACAGATGTCGTTACTGCGTGTGAAACCTATACATGGATCGACGGCGTTACCTACACCGCAAACAACAACACGGCAACGTTTACACTCACGAATGCCGCAGGTTGCGACTCCGTGGTGACACTGAACCTGACGATCAACAACTCCAATACAGGAACAGATGTGATCACAGCATGTGATTCGTACACATGGATCGACGGCGTTACCTACACCGCAAACAACAACACGGCTACATTTATATTAACCAATGTCGCAGGTTGCGACTCCTTGGTAACATTGAACCTGACGATCAACAACTCAAACACAGGAACAGACGTGATCACTGCATGTGACGCTTACACTTGGATTGATGGCGTTACCTATACCGCGAGCAATAACTCGGCTACATTCACACTTACGAATGCGGCTGGATGTGACTCTGTAGTGACATTGAACCTGACGATCAACAACTCCACCACAGGAACGGATGTGATCACGGCTTGTGATTCGTACACTTGGATCGATGGCGTGACGTACACCGCAAGCAATAACTCGGCTACATTTACATTGACAAATGCAATC
>JBKCAB010000539.1:0-6623 GCA_046307935.1 Bacteroidota bacterium
CATCATCAGCGATTGTTATTCCGTTTCCCGAAAGTGTACCGGTTGCATTGTTCTTGAAATTACCAGCTAGCAATTGTATGCAGCAGTTTTCGCCCAAATCCACAGATCCCGAATTATTGAAGTTGCCAAGGTTAAGAAGGATCTTCGCATGGTTCGTTAAATCGAATTTTCCGGATCTACCGATCTCAATGTTGCCTTTGGTGATGAAAATGTTGGAAAAGTTGGCCGTGAACGAGCCATTTATGTTCATTTGTCCCTCGATATTTAGTACGGAAGAGAAAATTTCTGCCAATCCTTTTTCCTCGATATTCAATCCTGATGTTGTGACCATTCCATTTGAAAAAAGGTGACCATTTCTTACGGTAATGTTCATTAGCGGGTTAATCAAAGCGGCACCACTTGCGATCCTCAGTTCTCCTGCTTTCTGTATGATGAGATGTTCCTCGAAGGTTACCGTGTTCTGAATGATGATCGTATCAGCGGAAATATCATAAGAAGGCCCGCAATGACAAGGATCTATTCCATTGGTTGACCAGACATTGTTGGAAGTGCGCCAATTGCCGTCATTGACAGAATAATAGGTATCGGCAAAACTGACACTCGTAAATTTTAAGGCAAACGATAGAAGTAAAACAAGTTCTTTCATGGCTCCAATTTATTGATCAATCAAACCTACCATTCAGTGAAAAGAATAAATATGATTTTAGTCATGTGTTCACGGATTTATTCAGTCTGAATTACTTTCTCACAAGTTTTAATGCTTTATCGTGAGGCATTAAATTCCTTTTAATTCAGCGTTTCTTTTTGCTATTCATAAAATGAGCGTAATTTCGTCAGATGATCATTAAATGCGTTAAAATGAAATTTCTACTCCTTCTATTATCGTTCAGTTATTTATCGTTATGTGCTCAAACCGGTGTTGGAATCTATAAGATCAAATGGTTTGTTGATAAACGACTTACCAATCGTTTTATGATGGAAAACACCGGATTCGGTAATGCAGGTATGGGCAGACTTGAAATTCCTACCGGTTTGCAGGATTCCGTGATTAAAAAGGTGACATCCATTGTACAGGATGAACTACGAACTGACGTTGCTATTCTATTTCCAACGAATAGCAAAGGAAAAGCACTACAATCAGCAGCTGGTCTAGAATGGGTTGGTGGTTTACCCAGAGGAACGCGTAAGCAAGCTATTAAGACCGAATACAAAGAATACTATGTTAAATTCAAGATCCATGTTGGCGTTAACAAAGGATTAACCATCGGAAACGAGGCAGCTAATTACTCCAGACTACATCCTTATGTTCGTGTAAAAATGAAAGCATATGGTGTAGACAGACGCTTGAAATTCAGAAAAAGATCGCGCAAATCAGGATTCAACAGTTTAGGCAGTTTCGAATTTAATGTAGGAGGTGTCACCATGACCAATTCAAACGCTCTGCCAATAGAAGAGATCGTGAACATGGTTTTTCAGGGGTTACAGCGTTTTGAAGAAAAAGTGAAGTAGATATCTTGAACTTTTTCTGTCAAGTACTGCCTCGGTTTACCCTATTTAAAGACGCTATCATCGACCGTATTTCCTGATCATAGCTAACTGACCACTGTGGTAGGCTGTATGTGAAATTATGCGACCAAAAGCCTCTGCTTTAGATTTCGTTCCGAATTCTTTCGTTTCAACCAGCTCGTCCCAAGAATCATCCGTTTGTTGGGCAACTGCAGACAATACTGTTTGAAATGAATATTCCAGGTAGTATATCAGTTCTTCAAGGTTAGTCCAAATTCCGGTATCCAATTTATCGATAACTGTCTGAGCTTTCACTTCTACACCTTCCAATCTGAAGACATTTTTTGCAAAGAGCAGCTCCACATCACCGATGTGACGAAGAAGAAAACCGATACTATTTTCCCCGGGCAAGAGCTTTTTGGAAAGATCTTCCGGGCTAAGTTCCTGTATAACCAAAGCCAGACGTGTTCGAGCTTCTTTGTATGCGTCGTAAAATGCGTGTGTTGTTCCCATCATTTGTATAATTTTCTTTTTAACCAGAACGCTACATTGACCATTATAATGAGCGCAGGAACCTCTACCAGAGGACCGATCACTCCCGCGAAAGCTTGTCCCGAATCGATGCCGAAAATTCCGATCGCTACGGCAATTGCCAGTTCAAAGTTGTTGCCTGATGCGGTGAATGATAATGCAGCATTGTCAGCATAATTTGCACCGATCCATCGCCCCGTTAGGAACATCAGTAAAAACATCACAGCGAAGAAAATCACCAGTGGAATTGCAATACGTACAACATCCAATGGAATGGAAACGATCAACTCACCCTTTAAGCTGAACATGACAATAATCGTGAAAAGGAGTGCTATCAATGTGATGGGCGAGATCAAAGGTAAGTAGCGGTGTTGAAACCATTCTTCACCTTTCAGCCGGATTAGAGAAAAGCGGCTGATCACAGCCACAAGGAAGGGAATCCCAAGATATACCCCGACGGTTTTTGCAATCTCAGCGATGGTAATGTCGATCTTCAGTGAATCTATTCCAAACAACGGAAGCATTACCTCCAGATAGAAATAGGCATACAACCCGAAGAAAAAGACCTGGAGTAAACTGTTGATCCCGACCAGTCCGGCTACCAACTCTCGATTCCCATCGGCTAATTCATTCCAAACGATAACCATTGCGATACAAGGTGCCAGTCCTATAATGATCAGTCCTGTCATGTATTCGGGATAATTTTTCAAAAATGTGATTGCCAACAGAAACATCAGGAATGGTCCAACAATCCAAGTGATGATGAAAGAAGATAGCAGTAGTTTTGGTTTATTTAATACCGAAGGAATCTTGGAGAATTGCACTTTAGAAAGCGGCGGGATCATCATTAAGATCAGTCCTATGGCCAAAGGTATGTTGGTCGTTCCGTTCGAAAAAGAATTGATGAACGTATCAGCATCAGGAATGAAGTAGCCAATGGCGACGCCCAAACCCATTGCCATGAAGATCCATAATGTTAAGTAGCGGTCAAGAAAACCGAGTTTTTTACGTGAGGTAGCGTTCATAAAAGTAATGGATTGAATTACGAAGAATAACGCGAATGTATTTTTGAAAATACGTAAAGACTTTCCAAAGCTATCTGGTTGGATCTTTCAAGGTATTTTGCTTTTTGTTCCAGAGTACCGTCGAACGCCTTTGGATCATCGTAAGTCGTTGCGATGCGCAGCTCTACGCCTGGTATGAATGGACAATTGTCTTCGGCGTCTGAGCAGGTCATGATGGCTGCGAATCCGGATTCAGGATTGGCTTCGTCGTTGTAGCGTTTCGAATAACAAATAGTGGATCGCCCTTCTCCAAAATGTACGGCGTATTTCGGATTGGCGCCATCCTCTTCTACTGTGATAATGAATCCCGAAGCTCTCAAGGCTTCGATCGCATTTTGATTGAATGCCGTTGTCTCCGTCCCTCCGGAATAGGTGAATACATTTGGTATTGCATAGTAATCCGCCGCCGCCGCCGACCATATCTGTCCGAAATGGCTTCTTCTTGAATTGTGGGTGCAAACATAGATTAGCCTAGCCGGGAGATTTTGATCCAGTTTTTCTTGGATGTAGCGGCTAATTTGGTGCAAGATCTTTTTTCTGTCTTCAGAGATCTTGTCGAACTGCGTAACCAGTTCATTGCAATGTTCCTTGATTGTTTTGTACATCTGCGACAATTGTTTTAACAGCATTTATTTCCCGGTGAACAGGAGCTAGTATTTCCTTTACTGAGTGCAGATAATTCCACTTTCTGTTTTTCCTTAGGGATACCGCAGGCATCTTCAGCCAGACATGCTGTCATTTTGGAGGTCAGCATGAAGTGCGTTCCGTTGAAGGAAATACCATATTTTCCGATTGTGTCTGCCTGGTATTCAACTTCGACCTCCAGCTCCGGATCAATTTGGAATACGCGTTCGGAAAGCTCAATGATGTTTTTCAGCTTCTCTGGTGACAGCCGATGGTCATAATCAGCCGCTTCCCAAAGTTGGAAATTGACCACCTTTTCATTCCGAACCTTTCCGCCACAGTCGATAAAATCCTTTGTGATCAAACCCACCTCTGTGATGTGGAAGTGCACCGGTACTAAGTCTCCATTTGGCAATTGGAATACAATTGAATCAAGCTTATCAAGTGCTTTCTTTACTTCTGAAAGTTTCATGTTCTGAGATTTAATTAACAGCATTTATTTATACCGCGGTTCTGCAAAAGGAATCCGTTGAGTATTTCGTTGATGAGATCGATCGTTTTTTCATTAAGGCAATAGCAGATGGAATTTCCCTCGATGGTTCCTTTGATCACATCGGCCGCTTTCAATTCGCGAAGATGTTGCGATACCGTCGCCTGTGAAAGCGGAAGGGCACCGACGAGGTCGTGCCAGAGGCAAGCCCCGGATTTGATGATGTATTGAATTAACGCTACTCGGGCGGGGTGGGCGAGGGCTTTGAAGAGGATAGCTGATCGGTTTTGTTCTTTAGTGAAAAAGTCATTTTTAGAGGCGCCCATTGCAGATCATATTAGGATTTTCGAATTCGCGAATTTTGAAATTCGCTAAATAGCGAATTTGCTATAATGCAATATTACGATTTATTTTAATAAAAAGCACACCTAAGCATTCATTTGAACTGCAACAATAAACTTACATCTTGAATGAACTCAACTCGACAACCACCTCATTTCTCCTGCCCACCACTGCGTATGGAGGGTCATACCCGAGATACATGAATTTCCCACTGTGTGAAATTCCCTCTTTTAAAAGAGCATCCGAAAGTCGTTTTTTAAATTCTTCAATACGTTCATCACTTGCCCAACCACCAAACTTTATGGCCGCCATTGTCGTTCCTTTTTTCTCTTCGAAAAAAATACGTCCGTTATTTGGTTTCGGCAGATCCTCGACTTTGTATCCGGACGGAACCATGAACGACATTTTAGTGCTGTCACCCAATTCCATGGCGACTGGTGAGGTCATAGCGATCTTCTCACCTTTGTCATTGCCTCCGAATATGTAACCGGCAAGTACACGAAAACCTTTGTTTGATGAGGCTTCATAGCTTGAACCGTCGATAACCACACTCGAAAAGAGGGCGGATTCGTATTTTCGAACCTCAAATTCTTCGTACTCCTTAAGAACAGTATATTTATGTTTTTCGATATCTGACACTGAGTAGGAAATAAAGGACTGCAGTATTACAAATATGAGGAGTAGAACAACTCCGGTAATAATAATTGGTTTCATGAGCGTATTGTTTCCTGATAAACAAAAGAAACTAATATGAGTTCATAAAATGCTCGTAATTTATTTCATCTAACGCTTTGGCTTCAATTAATTACTCTCATGAAGTGAGGTAAGAAATTGGAAATTCTTATATTCAGGAATTGACAACCAAGGATTACATTCGATCAATCGACACTGTATATGCTGTAAACCCAGCTCAGATCACTATAGTCGCAGTAGAGCTCCGCATTGCCACTTGTTCGGGAAATAAGTCTTAACCTGCATTCTATCCCCTCATCATCTACGCAATACATGTTAAACACTGTATCGCCATCTTCATCTTCATAAGCTTCATCGAAGGAAACTACATCGTATACCTGGGGTACTTTCGAGTAGATCTTGATGCGCTGCTGATCCATATCAATAGTAATAAGAACAGTAGTTTCTTCCCAGTCCGAGTACTCATCGTCACCCTCCGTTTTTGTTGAAATAGCATGTGATTTATATTTATCTACCTGACTGAATGCTCCTGTAGAAAAGAGGAAAAGCGAAATGCTGATCGAAAAAATGAACTTTAGGAAAGTAGCTCTCATGATATGAATTATAGGTTCAAAGAAAAACAATTCTCCAAATGAATGCAAATTGAATCGAAAATATCGCATATCGCGATGTGCGATGATTGTAACTATGAACTTAGATTTCCTGGGATTAAACTTCAAGGTTGTCAGTACTTTCATTAGATTGCTTACAGTTTAGTTACATTAAATAGTATTTACAAAAAAGCATATACATGTGAAAAGTAATTTGCATAATGGGTATAGAAAAACTAGTTATATTACCGAGACACAGGAAAATACTCGAAGAATTGGGTGAAAACATAAAGCTTGCGCGGCTAAGACGCAGATTTAGTGCGGAGCGAGCCAACATCAGTAGGCCTAAATTAACAGCTATTCAAAAAGGATCTGAAAGTGTAAGTATTGGTTCGTATCTGCAAGTTTTGATTGTTCTTGGGTTGGAAAAGGATTTTCTGCTTCTTGTCAAAGACGATGAGTTAGGAAGAAAATTACAGGATGCGAACTTAAGTACAAGGGATTCTTCGGGATCCATTCCAGGCTAACGGCCACATTCATGATCCGCTTCAAGTTAACAATGTACTTGTGCGCCGAATTCGTTTGCATGCGCTCATTCACAAGGAGGAAATGTTCAAACTCGGTAACGAATTTCAAACTGAGCTCCTGAAGGGGTTTGTCTTTGACCTTGAAACGATGCTTAAGGAAACTTTCGACTTTACCCTGGCAATAGTTGTACTTTGCCAAGGTGGTCTTTGCTACTTTCCCTGCTTTGATCAGATCGTTCATTTTTGCTTTGTGGTA
>JBKCAB010000540.1:0-4807 GCA_046307935.1 Bacteroidota bacterium
GGTAAAGCATTAAAGAATGATAAGGACGGAACTCAGCTTGTCGATCACCTGGAATTTGTTGAAGAGTTCCAAATGTCGATGGTCACCATGATCGAAAATGACCTTTCCGCCAAAGACTACAACAAAGCGTCCGGTTGGATATTGAAGTATTTCAAGGTAACGAAGAATCCGATCGGAGCTAAGTTCCTGGATGGTGCATCGAAATACAGAAAAGCAGATAAAGGTGGTGCCAACACAGCTTGGAAGGAAGCTGAAACACTACTTGGTAAACTGACATCCATCGATGACTGGACAGAAGCCGACAAGAAGATGCTGAAGCTTGGTGTGCTTGAAACTGCGGAATGCTACATCGCTTCTAAACAACGTGAAAAGGCAAAAACAGTGTTGAACAAAGTAGCACAATGGTTCGAGGGAGACGAGGACTTCAAGGCAAAATATGACGAGATAGTCAACTGACCGAAGCCCCGAAAGGGGCTTTTTTATTGTCAACATTGGATATTTTAAAACTAATCGGTTGTTGCAGGGTTGTCGAAAATTGAAAAAGTATCTTTGATGCATGAAACGTTACCTGAAGTACCTCAAGAATAAATACATATTTACCACTTGCGTATTCGTTTTGTATTTTCTTTTTCTTGACGACACCGATGTTTTTACACTCATCAATCACAACCGAAAACTCAACCATCTGGAGGCTTCCAAATTGGAGACATCTCAAAAACTAGATAGTACATTAACACTACTCAAAAGACTTCGTTTTAGCAGCGAGCTTGAGAGTTATGCCAGGGAAAAGAAATTCTTTAAGAAAGAGAACGAGGACATCTTTGTGATCTCCAGAGAGTGATCAAACGTCATTCGAGGTCATTGGATTCATTCGATTGTCCGAAGTAGATCAGTTCATTTCTATTCAAAAGCCTTGATCCCGGAAAATAGAAACGAAGTATCTGGTCGAAGCCAAATCCTGATCTGGCCATCTTCATAGCTCCCTCCTGGCACAAGCCAACTCCGTGACCAAACCCACGACCTTTAATCACCACATCGTCACCATCGGGGTAACAACTGAAAAATGTCGACTTTAAGTCAAATTCCTCTCGTAAATCCCTCAATGGGATACCTAGTGCAGGGTGTATATAGAATGCTTTCCTTTCCGATTGATCGAACGTATAGATCAACGAAGAAAGTACACTGTCGTTCACAGGATAATTGTAACGCCTCACAAGATAATCCCTCCATTTTTGTTTCGGTACACGTTTCTCCCATTTGGCCTGTTTCGTGTAAATACAAAAGGTGTCTTTAAAGGTTTTGAGGTACTCCACCTTTCCATTCCAGATATACTGTGGTTCACAGGTTTGACCACCGCAATTGGCATGGAAATAGGAATCAGTGAGCTCATCCTCCTTGTGACATAGAACAATATGCCTGGTCAGTCGAACCGCGGAATCGATCAGCGGCGTAAAGCGCAGCATGTTGTGATAAGCCTGACAATGTACGCGATCACAAAGATCAAATCCTTCAGACTTATGTTTTGAACTGTATTTAAATGCGTAGGTCCGACTCATAACGGCTTGAACCTTATAATACTCAAGATGTTTACCCCCTCCACCTTCCGATTCTACAACCCCTGCCAGGTAATTGTCCATGTCTACGAGATTAATTACCGTTAATCCTTTCTCCGTGGCAGTGACCTCAAAATCATCTTCATATTTCCTCGGTTTTACTGAAGGCTGCTTCGGAGTCAAAGTCAAAGATGTTCCCGGCTGATTCTGAATTAGATATACTTTTGTAAAGGTTCCCAATTCAATTGTGCCTTTTCGCAAAATAACTTTTCCATTATTGAAGGACAAATCAGCAAATTCATTCGGTAAAATCGATCCAAAATAATTCGTGTCACCGAGCAATGCATAGCTTCCATCATTGTAGGAGAAAGTCAATCGCTTCATTGCGTGATCCCTGAACACACCGATCCTGACCTGTTGTGCTAACAGAATGGAGGAAAATGCGAAAGATACGATAACCAAGATACAACGCACAGAACAAAATTAAAATGGGAACCCTCGGGTTCAGGACAACTCCTGAATAGTTTTCAACAAGGACCGTGCAACTTTAGCGCTGGCTCCTCCTTCTCCAAGAATTTGGCGTAGTTCAGAAAACTCCTGAAGCATTTTTTTACGTTCGTTCGTATCTCCCAAAAGTTTAGAAAGCTCCTCACTGATTCTTTCCGGATTGCAGTTATGCTGAATGAGCTCTGTCACTACCTCGCGATCGAGGATCAGATTTACAAGTGAAATGAAGCGGATCTTCACCAGTCGTGTGGCGATCTGGTAAGAGATTTGTGAACCTTTTTAACAAACAACGTGTGGAATCCCGAATAAAGCAGTCTCCAAAGTCGCTGTTCCCGAAGTAACAATTGCAGCGTCAGCAATCGACAGAATATCGTATGTTCTTCCCTTGATCAAATGATCCTTTACTGAAAGATATGGAGCGTAAAAAGAAGGTTCAATACTTGGCGCAGCTGCCACCAATATTTCATGATCCTTAAACTGCTCCAGTGCTTTCAACATGATGGGTAGCTTCACCGATATTTCTTGTTTTCTGCTTCCCGGAAGCACCGCTATCACTTTTTTTCCTACCACACCAAGCTCACTCCGGATCAATTCCGATCGATTTCCTTCTGAATTGTAGGCATTAATGGCATCGAGAAGTGGGTGACCGACATATTCCACCTCCATTCCATGTCGTTGGTAGAATGTTTTCTCGAACGGAAGAATCACATACATATGATCCACTGAGCGCTTGATCTTTTTTACGCGCGACTCTTTCCATGCCCAGATCTGCGGAGAAATATAATATGCTACATTGATCTTGTTTTTTTTCGCCCATTCCGCTATCCGCAAGTTAAAGCCGGGATAGTCGATTAACACTAAAAGATCCGGCTTGAACATTAAAATATCCTTTTTACAGAAATCGAGATTATGCAAAATAGTTCTTAGATTGAGTAGAACTTCTGCAAACCCCATGAAAGCAAGGTCTCTTATATGCTTTACCAACTCGCCTCCCTGGTCAGCCATACGGTCACCTCCCCAAAAACGCAGATCCACTCCATCATCCGACTGAGTTTTCAATGCTCTCATAAGATTGCTGCCGTGGAGATCCCCGGATGCTTCACCAGTAATTATGTAGATCCGTGGACGATGCATCAATTGATGAAATTCACATAAACAATGTAAGGCAAATAGACGATCGTTCCGACGATTATGCCACGGGCAATATCCCATTTCTCCCGATTCAAGAAAAGGTAGAACCAGATAAGATTCGATATAATCGCGATTGAGACAATCTTTGCCCTAACCATCGGATCGGCAGTGAATTTATACCAAAGTTGCGCGAACAAAAAATTCTCTACCCACGCGAGAAAAAGTATCACTAAGGGAATGAAAAGCATTGGTGAGAGAATCCCAATGATCAATCCGAGTGTTTGTAACCGTGTCCAATTCTTAAGCTTCATGTTCCCAGGATTTAAAGTGTTGCATAGCATGATAGGCTGTCATATCGAACTGAGTTGGGACGACACTGGCAAAACCTTGCTCCAAAGCATACAGATCAGTTTCCTCTCCCCTGTCCTGATTAACGAATTCACCAGTCAACCAATAATAAGGTTTGCCGAACATATCGAGTCGGCGATCAAACCTGTCTTCCCAGAATGCGTGTGCTTGTTTACAGACTTTAATACCCTTAATCCGATCTGCCGATACGTTCGGAATGTTCACATTTAAGCAAACATGGGAAGGAAATGAGCTGTTGAGGGCCTTGGAAATCAAGATCTCAGCGACATGTTGGGCCGCCGAGAAATCCGCATCGGAGTCATAGTTGTCGAGCGAAAATCCGATGGATGGTATGTTTTCCATTGCCCCTTCCACTGCTGCGGACATCGTACCGGAATAAAGTATGTTGGTTGAAGAGTTCAATCCATGATTGATGCCCGAAAGCAATAGGTCTGGCTTACGGTGCAATACCTCATAAATACCAAGCTTCACACAATCCACCGGCGTGCCTGAGCAGGTGTAGGCATTGTGATTGGGAAACAATCGCGTTCTGTCCATACGAAGCGGATGATTCACAGTGATAGCGTGTCCCATTCCAGATTGCGGTTTATCCGGCGCAATGATGAGTACTTCTCCGAACTTTGAGGCTACATCCACAAGCGATTGGATGCCCTTCGCGGAAACTCCGTCATCATTCGTGATCAATATCAATGACTTTTCAGTTTGCATACTGTTAGATAATGCTTATGACAACGAAAGTAACCAATTTCAGCATGAAAGCATCTCCGATCCGATTGAATTAATTGTCGCAATGAACTACTTTTGAACCTTCAAAACGCTATCTTTGAATACAAGATAGAAAATGACTACCAACGATCTGTTCAACGAAATAATTGCCATTACACAACGCAATGTGAACTTGTTGCATTCCAGGATTCAACCTTTATCGGATTTCCAGAAAAACTGGAAAAAAGATAATGATTCGTGGAGTATCAACGAGATCATAGCTCATTTGAATCAATACGCCAACTATTACCACAGAGTCTTTGGCCGTAAGATCGCACGAACAAGGTTTAGAACACCACGGGAAACTTTCATTTCATCACCACTTGGACGTTCGGCTTGGCGATCAATGAAATTGGGCAATGCCCGAAACATTAAACGAAAAATGAAATCACCAAGGGCTTACAACCCAAGTTTGCATCCCGAAATGGTGAAAGCGAATACTATTGAAATCTTCGAAAAAAGCCAGCAGGAGCTCTTATCCA
>JBKCAB010000541.1:0-1441 GCA_046307935.1 Bacteroidota bacterium
AAAGTGTGCATTGGGAGAGAATGTAAAGCAGTCCAACTGGGGAGAAAACAATACAACAAGGTTTCCTCAAACAAGAATGGGAGTTGAGCAGATCTTCTACGACGGCTTCGAGCGGGCGCGTGCCTACGAAAAAGAATGGATCGCGTACAGAGAGGATAAAAAAGGGACGCGTCAGGAGCCCAGAAGAGACCTGGAACTCGATGCTCTGTTGGAAATACTGAAATCTGAACGCTTTATTTCCTGCCATTCTTATGTGCAGTCAGAGATCAATATGCTAATGAAAGTAGCGGACTCCATGGGCTTCAAAGTAAATACCTTTACACACATTCTGGAGGGCTATAAAGTTGCCGATAAAATGCGGCAACACGGAGCAGGAGGTTCAACATTCTCTGATTGGTGGGCCTACAAATACGAAGTGAAGGATGCAATCCCGCAGAATGCCAAAATGATGGCAGATCAGGGAGTTGTAGTATCAATCAATTCGGACGATGCAGAGATGGGACGTCGTTTGAACCAAGAGGCGGCAAAGAGTGTAAAATACGGTGATATGTCGGAGGAAGATGCCTGGAAAATGGTAACGCTGAATCCTGCAAAGCTTTTACGTCTGGATGACCGTATGGGAAGTATGCGGGTCGGAAAAGACGCTGATCTCGTCCTATGGACCGACAATCCTTTGAGCATTGAAGCAAAGGTGGACATGACTGTTGTCGATGGGGTCGTTATGTTCGACCGTGAACGCGACAAACTGATGCGTACCACCAATCAACAGGAAAAAGCCAGGATCATCACAAAAATGATGACATCCAACGAAAAAGGCGAAGCTTCCAGAGAATTTGTACGAAAAAAATCGAAACGCTTCCATTGTGATACATTGGGTGAAGAGGGAAGCGAAGGAGAGAACCACCATTGATAATTGTATGAAGAACTTGATCACATTGCTCTTATTTTGTCTCGCCGGGGCTGCCTCTGCTCAAGAAAGCCGGTCGATACTCCTCTTGAATGGTTACCTGCATATTGGCAATGGCGAAGTTATTGAGAGTGCATTCATCGGAATTCGGGAAGGCAAAATCGCTGAATTAAAGAATTCATTGGCGACCTCGTTTAGCCGGGAGGAGTGGGATACGATCGTTGACCTGATGGGAAAGCACGTTTATCCCGGATTCATCGCGCCTAACTCAACACTGGGTCTGACAGAAATAGATGCCGTTAGAGCTACCAGAGATTTTCAGGAGGTAGGGGTTTTCAATCCGCACATACGCTCTCAGATCGCCTTTAATGCAGAGTCTGATGTAATCGCAACAGTGCGAAGTAACGGCGTTCTCATCACACAGGCCACCCCAAGAGGCGGGGATATTTCGGGTACATCCTCTGCCATGATGCTGCATGGTTGGAATTGGGAGGATGCAACGATTCTGAAAGACGATGGGATCCATGTCAATTG
>JBKCAB010000542.1:0-744 GCA_046307935.1 Bacteroidota bacterium
CCTTTATCGATTTCGCTCTAAACACCGAGCTCACCTCCCAAAACATGTATTAGCTCCTTAACCACGGCAAGACCTAGTCGGGTTCCTTCTATTTTGGTTTTCTGAGCACCGATCCTTTCGAAAGGTGTAAATAAACGACTGAGATCGTCCTGTTTTATCCCTACACCAGTGTCTTTGATGGATATGCGAACCACCTCTTTACCGCTTTCATTTAAACGAACAGATTGTTCGATCATCACTTTTCCATTCTCTTTGTTGTACTTGATCGCGTTGTTGATGAGATTTGTGAGGATCTGCACGGTCCTTTGCTGATCTGCATGAATAAACATGTCTTTTTGCAGAGAATTCCCGACGGATATTGTCACCGCATTCTTTTGTGCCAGTGGATCTAGCAGTGCACACACTTCTTTGATGGTCAAGGTAACATTGACCTGTTCGATAGACAAACTGATCTTTCCCGTCTCAATACGGGCGATGTCCAGAACTTCATTGATCAAACCAAGCAAGTGCTGCCCGCTTTGTAGAATATGGCGCACGGCACTTTCCTGCATTTCATTCAACTCGCCCATTTCCATGAGCTGAGCAAAACCAAGTATCGAGTTCATCGGCGTTCTAAGCTCATGACTCATTCTTGACAGGAATAGGCTTTTTGATGCATTGGCTTCCTCTGCAATTCTGCGAGCAGTGATCAATTCCTCTTCGCGTGCTTTTTGCTCCGTGATATCTCTCGCGACGGAGTAAACG
>JBKCAB010000543.1:0-2698 GCA_046307935.1 Bacteroidota bacterium
ATACAGAAACCTACTCTGAATTGCCCTTTCAACCAATCTTCGAAGGTGTACGGAATGAACTGTACCTCTCCAAATCCTTTCGAGTTGGTCAAATGTACGGTAAAGTTGTGTCCGAAAGTGATCCACTCAAAGGCTAAACCCAAGCTGTTCTTATAGTTTTGTCTGATGTCACTATCGCTGAAAACATGATAATATTCAACAAGCAAGGCTGTTGTGGCGGTTATTCCACAGCGAAGTGCACCTCCCATTGCAAGTGTTGTGTTGGCATCGTTCAGTGGCACGTAATTCCTGTGTACCATAGTTGGCATGAATGCCAGACTGAAACGATCACCAAACTTTCGCGCGATATTTAACTGAAGTGAATATGCGAGACGATGCTCCCATTTTGGAAAATGGGCCACCTGCGACTCATCATCGGACGCTTCCATATAAGTAAAGAATGTACTTCCGATCATTGCAAGGGAAAAGGGGAAACCATCCACCTGCTGCTCGAGCACGCGGTATTTCGCAAATCCATCCAACAACGATCTATACGGATTACCTGTTCCTTTACTTCGACCAAATCCTAGCATGAACTTATCACTTACACCATATTCTAAGGCAATACGGATATCTGAAGAATTGTCAAGGCCAAACATAGATTGTGCACCACCATCGGCACCGGCAAGATCTCCAAAACGATGTTCCACACGAAATTCAAGCACACCTTTACGCAGAGTTTCGATCGAATGACCATTTATCACCCGAGTGGAATGAAAAGTGGATTCTACATTTTCCTTTTCCACAGGAACCGAATCGTTGATCGAAACGGATTCCGCGTCATCTACCTGCGCAAATCCAAAGGATACCAATCCGATAAACAAATAGTTAAGTAAATATTTTATTACCATATCGTCAAAGATAATCAGATCAATAACAATTTGACTACGTTTAAATCGCTAATTTTATCACTAGGTCGCTTTCTAATAAAGAACACCAGAAAATAAGAGACAATTGTTTTAAAAAGTTACTGATCATGTTTGATCCGTCAATGCTGAATAAAGTCGGCGAAATAAAAAAATTGGCTGAAGATAGTAAGCGAAAACTCGACAGTGTTACCGTTGAGGGCAATGCCGGAAATGGTTTGTTGATAATTACATTGACGGGCAACAAAGAATTAAAATCGCTAAAGATCAATGCGGACCTGTCACTGATAAGTGTCGATGATCTTGAAGATCTGCTCACTGTGGCACTCAAAAAAGCACTCGAAGCAGCTGAAGATGCGAATCAAGGAGAAAACGAGCAGGCTGTGCAAGCTTTGTTCAATAGTACATCGCGATGATAAAGAAAGAGGCTAGAGAGCTATACATACAAAAAAGAATGGAGCTCGCACCCGGTGAATTGGAGGCGAGGTCAGAATTGATCAGTGGTCTTCTCTTTAAACACTTTCAGCTGAGTGAAAAAACGATCAGTATTTTTTTGCCTATGGAGCGAAAAAAAGAGATCAATACATATTTGGTGCTAGAAAAGGGCTATTCGCTCGATGCCAAGGTTGCACTCCCAAAGATGAACGAAGATACACAGACATTGCGTCACTTCCTTTTTGAAAACCATGCACAGCTGGAGGTGAATCGACTTGGAATACCAGAGCCCCGTAGTGGTAAGAGTGTAAAGTTAAAAGATTTGGAATATGTTCTTGTACCGCTTCTTGCTTTTGATGATAAAGGGCATCGTGTAGGATACGGCAAAGGTTACTACGACAGATTCCTAAAGAAGTGTGCTCCCGGATGTATATTTATTGGACTCAGTCTCTTTGAGGAATCCATAGTGATCGATGATATCGAAACACATGACGTTCGTCTGCATTACTGTATCACTCCAACCCGATTGATTCGCTTTGAAGAATAACCCGAAACATCAGGGTTTTTACCACCTGGTGATTATTTTGGTCGTTCCCGGGCTTCTGATCACAACTTTTCTCTTACCATGGTGGACCACTTTACTGTTCATCATTTCTGCTTCATCAGTTATTTGGATGGTGTTCTCTCGAAAATAGTCGTATATTTCAATCAGTCATATTTAAGATACACGATGATCAGACTATGGGTTATAATCATCTGGTTCCTTTTCTGTTCGGTGCAACCCTCCCAAAAAGTGCAAGCTGTCTTTGGTGTACGTATCGCTTTTCAGGCGAATTCTCAGTATTATACCTTTGTTTGTTTCCTTAAGAACGATCGCGTTTTGTCTCACAAACGGGTTGTTTCTCAAGATGAGTTCATCAAGATCGTTTCCGGGTATTGGCCTAGTTTATACAATCCGAACAAGATTAACTACTTTAAGGAGCGCAATTTAGATTGCGGTGTAATTGTTGATTCAATTACGCGAAAGGCGACTAGTTATGGGGCTGCTTTTGATTCATTGTGGAAAATTCGTTTTTCAACTTATCCTTACCGCACGATGGCTGAAGAGGGATGGAGTAATAAATTGTATAAACCGGCCCCGGCTCAGGAGATCTACTTGTACAATACTTACGGGATAAAACAGATAGACGCAGATTTCTTTTTGGACACTAGTTTCTGGAAGTTGATGAATGATGTAGTTGATCCGGTTTGGATCAGTAATTACAAAAGTCTGAATTAATTATTATTGATTATTGACATCAAAATTCGCGAATTTCAGTGTTCGAGATATTTCGAACATGCGATAGAGTTTCTCATAT
>JBKCAB010000544.1:0-2366 GCA_046307935.1 Bacteroidota bacterium
ATTGAATCCCTGATCCGAACACAAGCTGAAGTAAAATCTTTTTCCATCAAGTGACCAGCTACCATTTCCAGTACTCATATTATTGAACAGCAGATCATTGAGTTGCTCTCCCCGATTAAATTTACCTTCAGACACATTGGAAGTATACAGGCGTGTCTTGTAATTTGTGCCATAGACTTCTTCCGAACTGCTTACCGAATCTGCTTTTAGTGATGAATAGATGAACTTGCCGTTGAATAGTGCATGTCCAAATTCAGAATCCTTCGTATTGATGGTTTCCGGAAGACGATAAAAATCAACCTGTGCAGTATCCTTGATGGCATTTTTGGCCCACAGGCAACTTTCAAGCTCCCGTTTCGATTTGACATAGCGGTAATCCTTTTTGTCTTTCGCATATTTTTTCTTGGCTTTCTTGAACGTTTCGATCGCCTCGTCATATCTGCCGTTCTGCTTCTGCATTAAACCCAAATAGAGTAAAGAGTATGGATAGATACCGGCCTCCTCCTTCTCATACACTTTGCGGTAGTAGTACTCTGCCTTTCGGTAGTCCTTATATGCTCTGAGCGTCTCGGCATAATTCCATAAGATCGCAACTGAATTGGAGTCCAGCTCCATTGCTTTTTCATACAACTCTGCGGCATAATAATAATCTCCGTTCCGGTATTTCTCCTCAGCATGCTTGAGGTAGGCGCCTAGCTTGCTCTGAGCAGTCAACTGCATGGTGCAGCTAACGAAAAGAAGTATCAGATAAAATCTGGACATACCCTGTGGAGATTTTTTTTCGGTCTGAAATGATTCAGTACATAGCGTACTGCAATTTCCATACCTCCCCTTGCGCGGCTCGCCGGCACCAGCTTGGAGAAGTTGATATCGTAACTAATACCCACAAACCAATTGTTGTAGTCCATGCCAATACTGAGATAGGCTGCATCGCGGTTTCGGTACCATAAACCGCCATATAATGCCTTGTACTCGTTCAATTTATTGACCAGCGTGTATTTCACAGAAGAACCAGCGAGCAATTCCCGATACACACCTTGCATTGAAAATTGTATTGCAGGAACGAGATCCCAGTCTACATCCAGTTTATATATTCCTTTCGCGAAAAGACTCATGCGAATATCGCGTGGAATAACTTGCGTGTAAAATCCTTGATCGGGGCGGTTCAAATTGTAAAAACCAAGTCCGGCAGTTAGCTTTTTCCGCTCGTTGAGTCGGTACTCGTAAAGAACTCCCAATCCTGCAGAGGCATTCGACCGCCTATCTGACTGGAAATTCTCCATAGTGGGTAAAGCCGGATTGAAAACCACTCCATCAAACTGATTATCGAAGTATAATGCATCCCAATTGATCTGGCGGTGGTTCAGACCCAGGTTGAAAGCGGCTTTGATATTGTGGACGGAGTCCGTGTCAAGTTTGATGTTGTAGGAGACATTACCTTGCACCTCGATCGTCCTGAACTGTCCATCTCCGGCTACATCGTGAAAAAAGAGTAAACCAAATCCCAAATTCGGGTGGCGGTAGAGTCTGGAATCTGCAGAAAATGAAAGGGTACTGAACGGAACTGTAACGGAGCGCCATTGATCCCGGTAATTCGCTACAAACCGATAATCGCCTTTAAAATGTCCTGCGTGCGCGGGATTCTGAAAGAGCGGTATGTCATTGAACTGGGACCAGTGAATATCTTGTGCGGTTGCGTGTTGGGCAACTACTGAAAAGAACAAACCAATGATCAGCGATCTCAATGTGCACGATTTGAACTATGAAGATACGAAAAATAGCTGAATGAACCCAAACCTTTTATAGTTCCTCGAGAAAGAGCAGCAGCATGATCACGCCGATGAGAACCATTAAAAGATAAAGCTTGGGATCCCTGTAGATCGGCTTTTTTCCTCGTTTGGTCAAGCGTTCGTATTCATGGTGCAAACGCGAAAAATCCTTTTGCCTCCTGATCTGCTCGGCAGTAGGGTCCAACGATTCTATTTCTCTATTTACTGAGAATTTTCTCATTTGCTTTCGTTCCACTTTTTACCCAGCTTTTCGAGGATACGGTATACCCGCATCTTGGCGCTGGGCTCGTTGATACTGTAAATGTCTGCAATTTCCTTGAAACTCAATCCCTGAAAGAACCGGAGCTCGATCAGATCCAAGTTTTCCTGCTCCATGTCGTTGAGCAAGCGAATGAGACGTTCCTGCTCTTCGATACTCATTTGTGAGGTCAACTCGGCTACTTCACAGAGATCCTTCAGTTTGCGCTCTTCGATCTCTACGGTGCGTGTCTTCTTAAGCGACCGGAAGTACATCGACACTTCATTTTGAGCAATCCTGTATAGCCAGCTACCGAATGGAAGTCCTCTGTCCTCATA
>JBKCAB010000545.1:0-2886 GCA_046307935.1 Bacteroidota bacterium
TTGATGAGTTTACTGTGGCGATTGCACCATTACTCGTTGTCCATGTGCCTCCTGTGTTTCCATTTGATGTAAATGTTGTAGTGCCTCCAGCGCATATAGCTTGTGTACCACTTAAAGTACCCGCTTTTGGCGGTGTGGTTACGGTTACTGTTCGTGTAGCGGTGGCATTTGCACAACCGCCAGTTCCTGTAACTGTATAGGTGATGGTAGCTGTGCCTGCTGCCACTCCAGTGATCACTCCTGTTGATGAGTTTACTGTGGCGATTGCACCATTACTCGTTGTCCATGTGCCTCCTGTGTTTCCATTTGATGTAAATGTTGTAGTGCCTCCAGCGCATATAGCTTGTGTACCACTTAAAGTACCCGCATTTGGCGGTGTGGTTACGGTTACTGTGCGTGTAGCGGTAGCATTTGCACATCCTCCAGTTCCAGTAACCGTATAAGTGATTGTTGCTGTGCCTGCAGAAACGCCTGTGATCACTCCTGTTGATGAGTTTACTGTGGCGATTGCACTATTACTCGTTGTCCATGTGCCTCCTGTGTTTCCATTTGATGTAAATGTTGTTGTACCACTGACACAGATAGCTTGAGTTCCACTCAAAGTTCCTGCGTTCGGAGGAGAGGTGACTGTTACCACAACAGCATCTGATGCTGAACAGCCATTAACAGTTGTAGTGAGTGTATATGTAGTGGTCGTTGGTGGTGTTGCAGTTGGGTTTGAAATACTAGTGGATGTAAGTCCTGTTCCAGGCGACCATCCGTATGTAAGTGAAGGTTGTGATGTAATTTCAAGAGACCATGATCCCAACGTTCCAACGTCAGTGCTTGCATCATCGAAGATGTATAGACTCCAAGTGCCGTTAGGATTAGTTCCTATAAAATTATTCAGATTTGCAGAACTTACCGCAGAAGGAGTTCCTGTTCCATCGAATGCCCCTCCATTGACCACACCATATGTACCGCTGGCAGGAAATCCAGTTAAAGGTAATGCGGTAGAACCGATTGCAAAAGTGTAATTTCGTCCGGAAATTCCGCCGGAACCGCCAATGGCATCTGTGAAAATAATAGAATGGGCACCGGTAGGTCCAAATAGCACCGCATCAATATCTGCAGGCCAGGCGTGGCTGAGATTGTTAAACGTTAATCGAATATTTGCAATCTGTCCATTCAATCCACTCACATTTAATGTGCTTGGATAAGGCGTTGCATTCCCGTCATTTATAGTTATGGCAGAGCCATTGTAGGTATTTACAGAAGGAGTATATGGATTAGTACCACTGCCATTCAATGCAACACTGCTTCCAGAACAAATACCCACATCAGTCCCTGCATTTGAAGTAGGTATGAGGTTTATCGTCACCGTAGCACTTCCCTCTGGCCCCCAACAACCGGATGCATTTCGAGATCGGAAATAATATGTACCTGAGGCGGAAACGACTTGCGAACTTGACAAAGTGGCTGTTGAAGTACCTCCTGAGGTTGTACCTTGCCAATAGATCGAACCGCCTGATCCTCCGCTTGCAGTTAAGGTTGTGCTCCCGCAATAGGTTCCTGAACTTGAAACTGTAACAGCTGAAGGTGTTGTATTGACAGTTATAGTTACACCTGTAGCTGAAACTGAGCACCCATTTGAAGAAGCCGTTAAAACGTAGGTTGTGGTGACAGTAGGACTGGCTGTTGGATTAGATATTGAAGGGTTACTCAATCCAGTCGTTGGTGACCATGAAAATGTTTCGTTTTTTACCACAAAGCCTCTGAAGTCTCCAACTCTGCCGCAGATGCATCCCAAGACGATGTTGCATCGCTATCAGCACCATCAGTTGGCGAGTTGCCTCCGTTATTAATCTGAGTAGTACCATTGAGACTCAACGTATATGTTGATCCGTCCCAAGTATCATCATACTGATCGTAACAATTTAAATACAATGTTTGACCTGCATAGGCCGAAAGATTTATGGCTTGATTTGTCAAAAGACCTGAACCATTGCCTATAGTTCCATTACCCTGGGCCCAAACCACCGTTCCCGTTCCATTGACTCCGGTAGTAATGTTCACCCATTTTTCACCTGGGTATAAACCTCCTGAAGTTGTCAATGAATATGTTAACGGAGTGGATGTCGCACCACTGAATGGAAAGGTTGCACTACCGGTTAAACTGGCACTCGATCCTAAACATATAGATGAAGATGTTCCAGATATGAGCGAGGTTGGATTACCGTTGACAGTTACCGCACCCGAAACACTGCTTGTTACAGTTGTGCCACATGCATTTGTTACAATACAATAATAATAACTTGTTCCTACTGTGCCACTAGGTGGTGTATAGGTATTTAAAGTAGCGGTTGGAATTAGTGTTCCTCCTGTATTTGACGCCAAAGTATTGCTATACCATTGATAACCTGATGCATTGGCTGCAGTTATACTTAATTGAGTAGTAGTCCCATTTTGACAAACCGTTTGAGCTGTTGTGGATGGTTGGGTGCTGATTGTGGGAACAACACAGCAACGAACGTTATCAATACCAATATCTCCACCAGTTGTATAATCAGATGTAGCCAAAAAACGCACAACAACTGTAGTAGATACTGATGTTGATATGCTTGATATTGTTTGAGTTGTCCATGCAGTGTTAGTGCCATACGCAGTTCCAACATTTGTAAAACTAGCACCTCCATCTGTGGAAATCTGTATTAAAAGATTATCTGTTCCACCTTGGTTTCTGTAATCAAACTTCAATTCTTTTGTACCTGTAGGTGAAAAATTTAAATAATAATCGATATATCCCGTACCGTTAATATTTGCAGCATAACTGTGAAATCTAGCGAAAGTACCAGCAGCCGGTACAGCAACAGCAGGCGAACCTGTAGTGTTTGTCCAACCACTTCC
>JBKCAB010000546.1:0-1762 GCA_046307935.1 Bacteroidota bacterium
CAGCATGAACGTATTTAGCACTAAAAGGAGGGAGGAACCATTCGGAAAGTTTTTCAAAACCACCCGACGGCGGATTATTAACAGTCTGTTTCCATTGCCATATATCTATTCCACCAACAAGGATCTTTTCAGGATCGTTGGGTGCAACAGAAACGATGGAATTGTATGTGCCTTGGTCACGGAAAATATCAAGATTGCTTGGTGTACCAGAAGCACCGACAAACTGACTCCACGTGTTACCGTTGTCATGTGATACGCTCATTCCAAGAAGATTGGCGTTAGTGCGGACAGCATACAACGAGTACATGTTCTGGTCATTCTTAGAGGCAGAGATCGCATACTCAATGCGTGGGGAACCGGAGGGTACCAATCCAGCACCTGAACCTGATTTATCAGCCCATGTATTTCCACCATCGGCAGATACGAAAGTTTTATTTGATCCAAAACCAGCAACGATAACTTGACCATCCTTGGAAACTTTCAAGGCCGTACAAGAACCAGTTGCACCAGAAACCGTTACGTTTGTCAACGCAGCATCACCCAATTTCCATTTCTTCAAGCCACCACCCGTTGCCATCCATACGTAGTCGTCAGCGTCGGACGATTCAACTTCGGTACATTCGTTGACTCCAGGCACATTGTCCCATGTATTTCCATCGTCGGTTGAGTAGAGAATTCCACTTCCCGCCCACGGTTCCTGATTTGAACCAGAAGCCACGTACCATGTAAGATCTTTGGTTTGTGTAATGCTCGAAATGTATGGGGAGCCACCTGCAGCCGTGTAAGATTCGACACGGGCCCAAGAATCGCCACGGGTTGTGGATTCGAACAGACCACCGGAAACACCTCCAGCCCAGATGCGCTGGTTCCATTCGCGGTCTACTTGGATGGCACGCGTTCTACCACCAATGTTGTCTGGACCTTTTTCCACGAATTCAATGGACTTATTTTTAGGCATCTTTCGCAGACTGTTTCTGATCTGTGCGAGCTTTTCTCTACTAATTGGCTGCCCAGTCTCTTCATCAATAAATCTAGCCTTCAACCAATCAGCAGCATCTTCAGCTGACTTCTGCTGTAAGGACGTGAGATCCTGTTGTTTATACAGGCCTGACATTTTGAAGTTCCACGGAGATACAGTAAGGATCGCTGCAACAGCGATTATTCCTGCGGATCCTATAATTATTCTGTTACGTTTCATACTAAATGTTTCCTTAAGTTTGTGTTCACGCGACCGCCAAGTTAATAAAAATCATTCAAAGACATGTATCAATTCAACACTTTAGTGTCAAGGTCTCCAAAGATACAACTGTTCCTATTCGAATGTCAAGTTTCTAGGCAGTATTTTTTTATAAAATATACAAGTCTATCGTTTAAAAAAGATGTTTTTCTGCATGGTAGGATGACCGGACCAATGGTCCGCTTTCCACGTAGCGAAAGCCCATTTGAGTGCCGAGTTCTCGGTATTTTTCAAATCGTTCAGGGGTAATGAATTCAGCCACAGGCAAATGCTTAGGTGTCGGCTGAAGGTACTGCCCCAACGTAAGGATATCTACTTGCACACTCCGAAGATCCTCCATGGTTTCGATGATCTCATCTTCTGATTCCCCAAGTCCGAGCATAACACCTGATTTCGTGCGCATGCCTCCTTTCTTCAGCCGAAATAGAACCTCAAGACTTCTATCGTACTTCGCTTGGATCCGTACTTGTTTTGTGAGCCTTCTGACCGTTTCCAGATTGTGAGAAACGATCTCCGGTGCTACCT
>JBKCAB010000547.1:0-1555 GCA_046307935.1 Bacteroidota bacterium
TCCCATTGCTCCATAGCGGAACTCTATTCTACCGTTGTTCTCGTAAAGCCATGCTTGCATTGTTGAGTTTGCGGCTCCTGTGGTATTCCGGGGAATGGTAACGAACCATTCAACCACCAAAATTCGGTTAGGCGCAGTTCCTGTTACCAGATATTGAACGTAACCAGTAGTTCCAGTAGCAAGGTCATCCCAGTACGGATAGATTTTTGGGACATTCGTTGGGTCTGTTACTTGGTTTGAAAAGTCATTCGTAGCGGTAGCGCCTCCCAGTAATAACCAGCCGTCAGGTGAAACGGAGAACTGTGTGTAGTTCGTTCCATTGAAGCTGAAATTGAAACCGATATTGCTCGGAGCACCCGTAACGTTGTCATCATTTCCCGTGGTTAGCAACTGAGTAGCACCCGTCATATTTTGTAAGCTGCTTCCGGATCCTGAGGAATAAATATAAGCGTTTACAGGGAAGGTAGCAGTCTCTACGTTCAACTGGCTGTTACCTCCAAGACAGATAGATGAGGGACTTGCTGTGACGTTCGTAATTACCGGAGTGGCGAATACGTTGACGGTTGCCGTAGTGTTTGAAATACAACCGTTCGAACCTGTTCCAACAACGGTGTAAGTTGTCGTAGATGCAGGCGTCGCCGTAACAGTCGAACCTGTCGTTGCGGAAAGCCCGACAGCCGGAGACCATGTATAGGTTACGGCATCTCCCGATGCAACAAGTTCCGATGTTCCTGATGGCAAACAGTTCGAAGCCGATGATGGAGTCACACTAATGACCGGCAACGCGTTAATTTGAACCTCTTTTTCAGGAGTCACGGTTGATTGCCCACTCAAGGCACAAGTTATGGTAACGACGTAATAAGCCGGAGCTGTAAGTACCCCTGTCGCTTGAGAGTTTGTAGTCCCTAAGTTGCTGTATGGACCTCCCGGAGTTGTAGAAGAAGCCCACTGATAGGAAATACCCGCTTCAGAGGAAGCGCCAGTTAAAGTAAGAGTTGTTCCGTTGCCTGAGCATACTGCGTTGGCGCCGGAAATTGTCCCTGCAGTAGGCGCTCCAGAGCAAGCGTTGATGATGTATGCTCCTGGGTCAAAGTCAGTGCGGGCCGCATTGTCCAAGTCCGTCGTAATATACGGTGGATATGCCTGGCCAATACCGTTGAGAGCAACATTGGTTGCGTGCAGATCCTGATTATTGTCAATGTAATTGGGATTTAAGGAAACAGTAGCAAGGTCCTGTCCTACGTAGGCCGCTCTGAACGCGACAAGAGTCGCGTAAGTCGTGGCATTTCCCAAACCAATAAAGCCGGATACTCCCGGGTCATTTTGTATGAAGTAAACATTGTTATTTACAGATGTGCCGGTATTACCCAGTGATGTGGCAGACGTCGACGCCCATATATAGTGTCTTGCAACACCCGTTTGAGCTACAGTAAAGTTGGCGAAAATGTTGTTGGCCACTGTAAATACCGGACCTGAAGTTGTAGCGATCTCCATACAACTGCTGCTTAGATTTGGAGACCCACTACCATCGATGCTTACGCTATTATTGAATATC
>JBKCAB010000548.1:0-3349 GCA_046307935.1 Bacteroidota bacterium
GATGGATATTCTGTCGCTGTTGCTCAAAACAACAACATTGAAAACTATTTTGCAAGTCCCCTTGCACTTGAACCTTCGACGAACCACTTTGCGAATGTTAAAGTTGCCGGAGCTGAGCAGAATAGAGCAGATTTACCGACAAGTATGGGTATCGCTAATGATAATGCCGAGGTGTCAAAAGCAATGAATCACCACAGCACCGATGGTGATGACAAGGGAAATTCCATGCCTACACCTTATATTGCAGGGATTCAAGAGGGAACGCTCAATACACGTCAACTCTGCGATAACAGTGGAATCAGGACAAATCTTCATTCCGTTGAAGTCAGTACCTTCACTATTCAGTATTTCGATGGAGTTGATGACCAAGTAGTACAAATCGAGGGGAGTAAAATACCGCAGCACGTTTGTCAAACGATCGAAAAAAGTGGTGGGGCCCAGCTGGTTTTTATCACAAATGTTTGGGCAAAAGATCTCGAAGGCGAGGTAAAGTTACCCTCTATGAACTTTTGGGTAGAGCGTGAAGGATAGACAAATGACAACGACAACTTGAAAATTATCTTGTAATAAGTTGAAAAAATCGCCAAGACTTTATAATTTAGCATCGTAAAGATTTATTTCAGATTATGAAGTTAATACTTGGGGCTGCACTTTCGCTTTCACTGTCAATCAGTGTCTTTGCCCAGCACACTAACTTCAATACCCAGCGAAATTGGTCATTGAACAAAAAAGAGATCGTCTTTGGCTTTGGCGCTACCCAGTTTACTGGTGACCTGGGCGGAAGAGATCAGGTTGGTAAAGATTATTCCCTTGCTGACATTGATATGCAGTCAACACATTTGAATGGGATGATCGGATTTCGCTACCGCTTTCATCCGTACTGGGCTACATCAACGAATTTCCATATTGGGATGGTGCGAGGCAATGATGCCTACACGAATGAAGTCATCCGTAATTCGAGAAATCTTCACTTCCGGTCATTACTGCTAGAATTACATCAGCGCATCGAATGTATTGTTTGGTCGAATGAGAAGTTTGGTGCTCGCTACAAACTCCCGGGAAACAAATATTTTAAAGACCGAAACGAGCAACTGTATCTTTTCGCAGGGGTAGGAGCGGCATATTTTGATCCGAAAGCACAGTTCAATGGAGAGTGGACGGCCCTCAGACCGCTGAACACAGAAGGTCAAGGAATGGATGCACACATGGTCTATCCGCTGGATGGAGAACCTGAAATGTTCACTCCGAACAAACCTTATAAGCCATTTACGGTTACCATTCCGATGGGTATCGGTTTCCGTTTTGGTCTTGGAAGAATGTGGCGAATTGGGTTTGAAGCAACTTATGTTAAAACTTTCACGGACTACATGGATGACGTTTCTACGTATTACTATGATCCGAGCATGTTGGGCTCTCCCGAAGCAGCTTACTTATCGAATCCTGCAGTGAATAACACCACTTGGTTTGCACCAGGGCAGGTAAGGGGGCAAAAAGAAAAAGATGCCTACTATTACCTGAACTTTGTGGTTCAGAGAAATATTACATACAAGGACTATGCTAAGCAGCGTAGGTCCTATCAGTGGAACCGAGGACGTTACAAGTTCTGATACTTGTTGAAAATATTGTTCAAATTCAAGAAGGTGGTGCTATGCCACCTTTTTTTGTATACCTAATTTTGTATCAAAGGTGAATATGTATAAAATACTCCGTTGGATCCTCTTTCTCTTTGATCCTGAAAAGGTTCACTATTTTTCAATGAACGCCTTGCACGTTACCTTGAAAATACCCGGATTGCGAGCCATTTGGAAGCATTATCACGTCATAAATGATACACGGCTAAAACGCACGGTTTTCGGACTTACTTTTGACAATCCGGTTGGATTAGCTGCTGGCTTTGATAAGAATGCCTCAATGTTCAATGATCTCGCACTTTGCGGTTTTGGCTTCATTGAAATTGGTACTGTTACTCCACTGGGACAACCAGGGAATGAAAAACCGCGTCTGTTCCGATTAAAAAAAGATAAGGCGATCATCAATCGAATGGGATTCAATAATTCTGGTGCCTCCGAAGTGGTAAGAAATCTCAAAAAGCGCAAAACAAAAATACTGATAGGCGGCAACATTGGTAAGAACAAGTTGACATCCAATGAAGATGCAGTGAGTGACTATGAAAAATGTTTTGATGCTTTATTTCCATTTGTGGATTATTTTGTTGTGAATGTTTCATCTCCGAACACTCCAAATCTCAGAGAACTGCAAGAAAAAGAACCGCTGACAAAGCTGTTGTTGACCATAAAAAACAAGAATCTATCAACAGGATCAAAGAAACCTATCCTTTTGAAGATCGCTCCGGATCTTACAAATGAGCAACTTGATGACATTGTGGAAATTGTGACGGAAGTAGGCATCGACGGTGTGATCGCAACGAATACAACGATCAGTAGAGATGGTTTGGTCACTCCACCTACAGTTCTGGATAGCATTGGAGCAGGCGGTATTTCTGGTAAACCGTTAACAAAACGATCAACGGAAGTTATTCGTTATCTGAAAGAAAGGTCTGCCGGAGCTTTTCCGATCATCGGTGTTGGCGGGATTCATTCTCCGGCGGATGCGATCGAAAAACTGGATGCAGGGGCCGATCTTATTCAATTGTACACCGGCTTTATTTATGAAGGACCGGGATTGGTTAGGAAGATCAATAAGGAGCTTTTGAAAAGAGAATCATAGCGAATGGAAAATAGATTGAAATTGGTCGAATGTCCTAGAGATGCCATGCAAGGTTTGCATGATTTCATTGATACGGAGACAAAAGTGAATTACATAAACCAATTGCTCTTATGTGGATTCGACACTATTGATTTCGGTAGTTTCGTCTCTCCGAAGGCAATACCTCAAATGCGAGATACAGCTGATGTACTTAAAGGTCTTCAACTGAATGGCCAAACAAAATTACTTGCCATCGTTGCGAATGAACGGGGTGCGGAGGAAGCTTTGTGTTTCGACGAGATCGCGTATTTAGGATATCCATTTTCAGTTTCCGAGATCTTTCAACAACGCAACACGAATACATCGATAGGGGAATCGCTGAAAAGGGTAGAGGTGATCCAGAATTTATGTGTTTCAAAAGGCAAAGAACTCGTTGTTTATTTATCAATGGGCTTCGGAAACCCCTATGGTGAGGACTGGAATGCTGAACTCATCTTGAAATGGTCTTCGAGATTGTACAATGAAATGGGAATAAAGATATTGGCATTATCGGATACAATTGGTTGTGCATCACTCGAAAACGTGAAATACCTTTTCTCCAATTTGATTCCTGAACTTCCGGAAGTAGAATTCGGTGCACATT
>JBKCAB010000549.1:0-3994 GCA_046307935.1 Bacteroidota bacterium
CAGGGTTTCATTGTTGGTGAAAAGTATACCGACCAGATAGACCAAATAAATAGATAGCAGTAAAACATTGGGCAAGAGCCGGATAAAACGCAAATGTTTGAGAAAAATGCCGGTGAGAACTAACAAAAAAAGTCCAAAGATCATGAGAACCGATAACTTCTGAGAAAAACAAAGTACAGCAGTAGTCAGAGCGATATACCCATTGTAAACTTTACCGTAGTTGAGATCTTTCAACATCAATTCAAAAGTTTAGTATAGAATGTAAACAGCTTTTGCTCTTCGATGGACCAATTGTATTTTTCACGGAAAGCCTTTTGACCATTTTCTCCCATTTCTCGGGCGACTTCTTTATCTGAAAGAATCAGTTGAATTCCTTTAGCAATCGCTGATGGATCCATCGGGTTTACACAAATACCGCATTTTGCATCTTCGATGATCTCTCTCCACAAAGGGAAATCAGACGCTATGACAGGAATTCCTGCTGACATGTATTCAAACAGCTTAATCGGTAACGCCTCAACATAACTCCTCGTTGGATGCAATGTGACCAAACCAAGCTCTGATGAAGCAAGAATGTGTATGATCTCATTTCGGTCAATGTATCCGCGAAAGTCCACCCTTACCCAACCCTTCAGCTTACGCAATTCCTCCTCAAACCCGGGCGGAACAAAATTGCCGGCTAGCACAAGTCGTGCATCTGTTGCCTCCATGGCATTCACCATCTCCCTTATTCCTCTGGTAGGTGATAAACCGCCAACATAACATACCTGACCGGGAATCGTGGTGGCCCTTCCCATTGTGACCAGCTCATCCATCAGCGGATAGTTGGCGATCTGGACAACATGCGAATTGTGTTTACTGAAACGATCACAAATAGGTTGGTTCACGCTGACCACTCCGGCTATTCTTTTTGCAACGTACCCTTCGTAGAGACGAAAGATATTGGAAATAAATCCCCTCAGGAATTTTGGAATCCAGTGTTTATCCATAATCTGCTTCGGGAGATCCTCGTGCGCATCATAGATCACGATCTTACCCCTTCTCGCCAACTTTAATCCAAACGGCAATAATTCAGGATCGTGAAAATGATAGATATCGGCATCCAGCTCAAGCGCTTTACGATAAACGTCACGCGTCGTGTTGAACATTCTGCTGAAACGGCCTTTCCCTTTCCTTTGAACGCCGACAACATTTACCCCATTCAGTACCTGTGAAGCGCAATTCGTTGCAACCAGATAAACCGCATATCCCTGCTTACTTAACGAGACACACTGCTTATGGAAAATTCGAATATCCGTGTAGGGATGGGCACTTGTCAGATGGGCGATCTTAATGGTGTCGGGTCTTTTCATACTTTCTCCCAAAAATAAAGGATTCTCACCATTGAACATCGTAGAGTTTTTCCCATTTTGCGATATTGAAAAGGCGCCACTTTGTGCGGATATCCAAAGTATCCAAATTCAATTTACTGAATTCGATCAATTCATTCAATAATACCGATTCCTTGATTACTTCGGTGAACTGATCATCGATCCTTGACATCCATTCCCCCTCAGGGGCATTGAAGCCAAGCTTATCTCTTCTCCAAACAACCTCTTCCGGAAGAAAAGGCGCTATTGCCTTCCTCAGTAAATACTTCGTCCAACCTTTACTGATCTTGAATTCATCGGGAAGTGAAAGCGCCGTCTCTACAGAGCGGTAATCCAAGAAAGGCAACCGTGATTCAACGGAGTGTGCCATTGAGTTGCGGTCTTCATAACGCAAAAGATGTGGCAATTGGGTGTACTTGATCTCCAATTTCTGCAGCTTAAGGATATCAAGGTAGCTCTCGGAAACCTCCTTCAGAAGTGTTGAGGTGAATTTTTTTAAAATCGTTTCTTTCAAGAACCCGTTCCTCTGTTTTAACTTCTTGAGTCGGAACTTGTAGTTCGTGAAATAGAGATAATACTTGATCAGCTGCAGTCTTGTCAGTTTCGAGTTTTCAGCTGACTGAAGAAAACCTTTTACTTTTTTAAAGCCATGCAGCTGACGGATATATGCGGGATAATAACGTTCATAGCCAAGTAAAGTCTCATCACCACCCTGACCATCCAGCATAACAAGACAATTCATTTCACGCGCCTTTTGCATCACAAAATACTGTAGGAAAACCGATGGACTTCCGAAAGGTTCTTCCTGTACCCGGATCACTTCATCTATACTTGCAATGAAATCCTTTTCCTCGGGTTCAACTAATACCAGGTCAGTATCACAAAATTCAGCCACATTTCGGGCAAAACTACTTTCATCGATGGATCGCTTGTTGACGCGCGCATGGATCGCTTTGATCTTGCGGTTAACATCATTTTTTAACATCTGTGCAGACAGTGATGTCACTGCGCTGCTATCGAGACCACCGCTTAAGCAAGTACCTACTTCAACATCACTCCTCATGCGCAATTTCACAGCATCTTCCAAACAAACACGATAGGCATCAACGGCCTCTTTCTCATTGACCGATCGCCATTCCTCCCGCACCTTTAGGTCATAGTAGGAAGTGATCTGAAAAGTATGATCACCCAGGTTGTAAATGAGATTAGAACCTTGTTCAAGCTGTTGAATACCTACAAAAAAAGTATCATTGGTGTGGTTCTCGTATCCAAGAATCAGATAATCCAGCAGGATTCGCTCGTTTACTATACGCTTTTCACAAAAAGGCAATAACTGCTTTATTTCTGATCCGAAAGCAAAACGTTCCTCGTTTTCGAAATAGTAGAAGGGTTTAACACCGAATCGATCACGGCTACAAAACAAGATGTTCTTTTCTATGTCGAAAATACAAAAGCTCCACATACCATTGAACTGTTGAACACATTCAAAGCCCCATTCCCGGTATGCAGCAAGAATAATTTCCGTATCACTTTGTGAGCGAAAGACATAACCTAAAGTGACCAGCTTATCTCTTAGTTCAATGTAATTGTACACCTCGCCGTTGTAGGTAATCACCAGGTCGTCCCCGTACGGCATTGGTTGATGTCCATTATCTGAAAGATCTATGATAGAGAGGCGCCGGTGACCCAAAGCGAAATTCGATCCATACCAGGATCCGGAACCGTCTGGTCCGCGGTGTGCGATCAGGTCTGTCATCTGTTGAAGCTCCGCCCGATCAACTGGCTCATCTTTTCTGTTTACAATACCACTTATACCACACATGCAATTCCCTTTTACGCTAATGTTGGTTTGTTCCCATATCCGGCCTCAGCTCAGATCGAAAGATCACGAACAACAGGACAGTCAGTAACCATCCTCCACTGAACATGATCGTCAGAAGTGAAGAAGAACTCAGCATAATGAGCGGAAAAATATTCAAGGCGAATTTGATCAAAACATGATCGTTGAAAATCCGCTCGATAATCACCAGATAAAATGCCAAACCAACCGCAGCCAAAACCAACCCTATTCGCCCAAAATTCGCATAACCTCGCATAAAACCGGCAACATTCACCGTTCCTTGCAAACCGTGTTTGGCATTTTCCTCATAAACAAGTGGATACAACTCTTTGGTGTAATCGTGAAATTCTCCACCACTTAGCTTCGTGTAGAGCTTAAAACCATTGCCCTTCAAAAACGGTTTATCCTTCGGTATGTGCTCGAACCATTTTGTCACCGTTTTACCCGGCGTCACTGCGACTCTCTCTTTCAAACCGAGAAAAATGTTCATGATGATCGAACCGGCTGATGGAACTTTCTTTTCATAATCCAGTTGGATATCATTAACTCCACCGCGCATGGTCACATTCTGGATGTACGTGAGAAAAAAAACAATGACAATGGAGCTGAGTCCATATTTCAGCACGTAAAGCCATTTTTTTTGAAATACAGCAATGATACCCACCGGTGCAAGTACCAAAAGAATAAAGCTTTTTTGCATAAGCAGAAAGGCGTAAATGATCGCAAAAAAATAATAGAACCAATACTCTTTGGTCTTACCTTTCAGAAAGAGCATCGCCAATGT
>JBKCAB010000550.1:0-2061 GCA_046307935.1 Bacteroidota bacterium
AAAGGCGAGCTGAAGGATGAGTCAGGGGAACCTGTGAAGGACGCTACGATTGAAGTGGCATACTCCGGAACGGACGAAGTTACGAAGGTCAAAGTAAACGGAGATGACGGTAAATATGCTGCTGTGGTGAAGCTGGATAACCCGCAAGATGTTATGGTGACTGTCAAAAAAGAGGGGCATGCATTCGATTCAAAGCTCATCGCCAAAGAGGAACTCAAGCCTGAAAAAGTTACCATCAAAGGAAATGACCTCACTGTGAAAGAGATCAAGGTTGGGGAGGCTTATACGATCAATGATATCCTTTATGCCACGAATTCGGCCCTCCTTTCGGAAAAATCGAAGTTCATACTCAAAGGTTTTGCCCGTTTTCTGGAGGAGAATCCGGGGATTTCGGTCTCAATTCAGGGACACACGGATGATGTGGGAGAGGACACTGGAAACATGTTGCTCTCAAGTCAGCGGGCTGAAGGAGTAAAAGAATACCTGGTGTCACTGGGCATTGATAAAACACGACTCAATGCCAAAGGTTTTGGTGAAACTGTGCCAAAAGTGCCTAATACTTCGGATACAAATCGCGCGAAGAACAGACGGACCGATTTCGTGATCGAAAAGATGTGATCAGTCCGATATCGGGTCTAAAGTGACTTTCGAAACATTGAAATCGATCTTCGTTTCAAATACCGGTAATTCTCCTGCGTCACTGTATTGCCAGTGAATGATCCGTTCTTCATTTAAACAGGCGGGTCTTCTGCTGTAAGCAGCGATCCAAAACAGATGGTCATTGAATTCATACCTGAATTTCTGCTCATAAAAAAGCAGCGACGTGTAGATGATCGGTCGCATACCGCTCATGCGTTCAACGGCATCCAGCCAGATTTTAACAGCAACCAAGAGTTCGGGATCTGAATCAGCTTCCACTTCAACATCGAGGACGGGAGGCAAATCATTTTGTTTCGGACGCCAGTGCCTCAAAAAATGTTGAGCCTGGATCAGAGGATCTGTTTTTGTAGAGAAAAAGTGATAGGCCCCATGCGGTTTGTTCAGCTGTAGCAATGCCCTTCTGTTGTTCTCCCACTGCGTATCGACATGGTCAACGCCTTCAGTGGCTTTGCAGTAAACAAAATCGATCACGGAATCCAGTTGGTGTGCATAGAAAAGTTGCTCCCAGTCGATCGGTCCCTGATGGTGAGAAACATCTATGCCGAATGAAGCAAAACCCTCCGGCTTGTCGATCTGAAATGCATTTTTCGGAGGAATATCCGTCCTTCGGTTCATGTAAAACCAAACTGCCATGGCACCACAAGCAAAAGCCAATATAAAGACCATGATCAGCACGATGCTGCCCGAACCTTTCTTTTTTGCACTGCTAGGCTTTTTTTTTGTCATAAAAAAAGGCTTTCCGTAATGGAAAGCCACTTAAAATGTGATATGCGATTAATCGCGGAATACTTTCTTTTCACGGATGCGAGCGGATTTTCCGGTTCTTTCGCGGAAATAGAAGATGCGTGCTCTACGAACAGAACCTTTCTTGTTTACAACTACATCTTCAATGAAAGGTGATGAAATCGGGAAAATACGCTCAACACCGACGTTTCCGGACATTTTACGAACCGTGAACGTTTCTGTTGAACCTGTGCCTCGGCGTTGTAGAACAACACCCTGAAACTGCTGGATACGCTCCTTGTTACCTTCCTTGATCTTGTATGAAACAGTAACCGTATCACCTGCACCGAACTTAGGGAAGTCTTTCACTTCAACAAGTTCTTTCTGAATTTCTCTGATAATATCCATGACTCCTATTTTCTGTGTCGACCGAATAAACGGGGTGCAATATTACAAATAAATTCTGATTCTGTAATTGTGTTGGCCGCTAATTTTTCATTTTTTCTGTCGTCCGTGCATTTACCTCGCTGGACGGATGATAAATTCTTTTAAATATTTTTAGTTTTACAAAGATCAGAAAATGACAAAAACGACAAGTAAAACATTGATAGGTCGGAGAGATTATGCCAATCTTCCCGAGTTTGGCCTGAATAACGTTGAGGTCAAAGTAGATTCAGG
>JBKCAB010000551.1:0-3550 GCA_046307935.1 Bacteroidota bacterium
ATGGCAATTCTGAATGAAGGATCGATAATCATGAGATACTTGACCCATTCATACCCCTCGCCCTGTTTTCCAGAAACCATAAGACCAATAAAGACAAGGATAAACAGCATGTAAAAACATAAAATGAACACACGAAACAACAAATACCCCAGTGCTTTTCGTATGTGTAACCCCTGAATTACTGTTCCTTGCGCAAACATGATCCGAATAGCGTTGAAAAAGCTCATCCCCAAGGTCTCGAGCCAAAAAACATAAATCAGCGCAAATACACTCCAGTCCATGAAAATTACTCCGAGGAGCGGTACGATGTTCATGGCAAACTGCAACAACCGATGGGAGCCAAGCGGAGAGAGAAGGGGACTGGAATTCTCGAACATGCTCAAAAATAATCTTTTGAGCTGAAAGCAAACAGCAGACATCCTGTTTCAACTGGCTTCGCAGGAAATAGTACCTTTGCAAAAAGCAACGAACATGAGCCAAAACAGAACAGAGCTGGGAGATCTGGGAGAATTCAGACTGATAGACAAATTGACATCCGAATTCAGACTACAAAACTCTAGCTCTGAGTTGGGGGTTGGGGATGATGCTGCCGTGATCGGGGTTTCAGAGCATACTGTTCAACTGATCTCAACCGACATGCTCGTTGAAGGGGTGCATTTCAATCTCATGTATGTTCCACTGAAGCACCTGGGATACAAAGCAGTAGCCGTCAACGTGTCGGATATCTGTGCAATGAATGGCAAAGCAGAGCAGATCACCGTTTCCATTGCGGTATCCAACCGTTTTCCGGTCGAAGCACTGGAAGAATTGTATTCAGGAATTCAAGCTGCTTGTCAAGCGTATGGGGTGGACCTCGTTGGCGGTGACACGACGTCTTCGGTTTCCGGGTTGATCATCAGTATTACCGCAATTGGAAGTGCAAGAAAATCCGAAGTGGTATACCGAAGCAGAGCAAAAGAAATGGATTTGCTGGTCGTTTCAGGAGATCTCGGGGGCGCCTACATGGGACTACAAGTGCTTGAGCGTGAAAAAGAAGTATTTACAGCGAATCCGGATATTCAGCCCGACCTCGAAGGGCATGACTACATCGTCCAGCGTCAATTAAAGCCGGAGGCCAGGATCGACATTATTCGTTTCCTGAAAGAACTGGAAGTGCTGCCGACATCCATGATCGACATCAGTGATGGTTTAGCCTCCGAGATCTTGCATTTGTGTAAAGCAAGTAATACAGGTTGCTTTGTCTATGACGAAAAGATTCCGATCGATGCAACAACCTCTATGGCCGCTCTTGATTTTAATCTAGATCCGGTAACTTGCGCTCTGAACGGAGGTGAAGATTATGAGTTGTTGTTCACGATCGATCAGTCAGACTTTGAAAAGATCAAGGGCAACCCGCACATGACAGTGATCGGACACATGACACACCCAAGCGATGGAAAGTATTTTATTGATAAGAACGGTTCCGCAATACCGCTGCGTGCTCAGGGCTGGGACCATTTCGATTGATCAGGATGCTTTTTTCAATCCCTGGTTGTTTCTTTCACGAATGATCTCTGCAAAAGTTTTACCAGTGACCTTTGATTCTGCCCAACTTCGGAAATCGAAATAATCGAGTGCCGCTTGATCCCAGGTGGACGATTGTGAATCTGACAACTGACTGATGAATTGATCCCACAACATTCTTGTGTCGAGCAGACTCTTACTTCGTGAGATCTTGCTTACAGTGGTCAGAAAAGCCCTTTCTAATCCAAACAGCTTATTTCTTGACTTCAGGAAACGCTGAATGTTCTTCACTGCATACTGAACCAAGTCCATTTTACCCATTTCAAGATATACCAGTAGTTCTAATAAGTATGTAAAAGAGAGAATATCCTCCGAAGGATCAAGTTCCGGATCGTTCACGGTTTTGTTGATCCATTTCAGCGCATCGTTGTTCAAGTTGGAACCTAGATAAACACTTGCGATCTTGAACGCAATGAAAGCTCTCCGTGTTGCACTCAGTTTTTCACCGAATCGTTTCATTCCTACCTCAACAGCAGGAATGAGCGACAATGCATGGTGAAAATCGCCCCGCTTAAGATGCACACCGAGCTCTACACTTTGGATGCTTCCAAACAACTTTACTTGCTGATCTTCACTGAACTGTGCGCCAAGATCCCGCAACATGAGCCTGAGTTCCATCAAAAGCTGATTCGCTCTTGAACGATTTCCCAATGATTCATCCAAATACACTGCGTTGCTGAGTAGTGATGCATAAACGGAAGCATCCGATCCGATCCGATCCCGATCCTTCCTGTACAAATCTATATTTTCACCAATCCATGCGCGAGCATCTTCGAGGGAACGCTCTGCGAAACTGCAGATACTTCTTATCTGGTTGTACAAATAAACGGCTTCAAAACCTTTGATATCAATCGGATCCGGAAGATTCTCCACAGCCTGTTTGAAAAAGCGGAGTTCTTCTTCGGAGCGACATATCCCTTTTTGTCTGAGCCGCTGCATGAGTTCGCTTTTCAGTTTCCAGAGATGATTCACCATGAGGATCTTGTCTGTGGAAGCTTTATCGAGTTCGGAGATTTCCCGAATACGCTCACCGGTACTCTCTGTGTAACCTTCATTCTCTATCAATTTTTTCCTGAGCTCACTCAGCTTTTGCAACAAGATCGGGTCATCCAATTTTCGTATTTGCTTTTCTGCGCTGTTTAGAACCCGTCTCGCTTGTGCGTATAGTGACTTGGTATAAAGAATGCGGGCAGAATGGAGCAGTCTGTAAATCTGCGCTTCGGATGATGAAGCTGCATGAAAAGCATCAAGGGACATGAGAATATGGTCGTACAGCCGCTTCTTTGTGATCGAGAACTTATTCAGTAAAGCCTGATCCTTGAACGCCAAAAAAATAGCTGCTTCATCGTATCTTTCCTGCTTATCGATGAAGTCGAACAGTACCACGTAATTATTTTCTTCGCCAATAGTGTGACGAGCTGCCATCAGCTTGAAATACCTCTTCTCTGATTTGGTCATAGAATGGACCAACTCAAACAGCGATTCTTTAACTTTTGTGGACATGGTCGAATAATTACACAAGCGTTGTAGTAACACCAAAGTACACAGAAGCGTTCAGTGAATTCAAAAAAAAGCCTGAAGTGTACGCTGTATTGAGGGAACTGAAGAAAACAGGAAACAAACAATAAAGGCTCCGATCGGGAGCCTTAAGTATTTTCATAAATCGAGGTGCTTATTGCTTTTTTCGACGATTGTTATCTTCATCGTTGTTCGGATCTGTGATCGATCCATCATCCGGAACATCTGATTCAGTATCAGACACAACCGCAGGTGCACTTTTCCAAAGCGGTTCTTGACTTGCAGGAGTATTCGGGCGTATATTCTCCTTACTACAAGAACCCAAGAAGAGTCCAAAAATCGCAAACAGTATGTAGATAAGTCTTTTCATTCCAATGTCGTAACAACAAATATACGGGCTAAAATTCAATCATCCAAATTTTCAGTCTCCATTTTTAGCGTAACAACCGTTCCTTTGATTTTCCGGTAT
>JBKCAB010000552.1:0-313 GCA_046307935.1 Bacteroidota bacterium
GACTATGCAAGCTACGTCATTCTGGAGCGCGCAGTACCCTCCTTGCAGGATGGATTAAAACCTGTACAACGAAGGATCCTGCATTCCATGAAAGAAATGGAGGACGGTCGTTACAACAAGGTGGCGAATATCATTGGTAACACGATGAAGTACCACCCGCATGGAGATGCATCGATCGGTGACGCCCTCGTTCAATTGGGTCAGAAGGATCTATTGATCGATTGTCAGGGAAACTGGGGGAATACCCTCACGGGAGATGGCGCTGCTGCTCCACGATACATAGAAGCACGTCTCTCCAAATTTGCGCTTCACG
>JBKCAB010000553.1:0-5032 GCA_046307935.1 Bacteroidota bacterium
GGCAAGATGTTCCCGAGATCATAGATCGGAAACTTCCAATCCAACCCAACGAAGAGCTCATATAAAAAAGGCCTGAAGCATTCCGGGTGGATGATCTCAGGGGCGTTCTTTACCCCGCGGAATTCAGGAACATAGATCAGCGCAACACCACCCTTTTCCAACTCAGGAAAACCATTCTCTGAATGGAGATGGACCGTTGATCCGATCGTCAGTATATTTTGCTGACCAACCGTTTCCACCGGACTGAAATAGATGGAGATGTCCTTCATAGCTTTTTTTGTCAAAGCTATAATAAGGATCTGCACCTAAAGATCAAACAATCCTGAACTTATTCAACGGTTGACGTGGAAAACAAAAAAGACTATTTCTTTCTTGCTCCTTTACGATTTGTCGCAGACTGCGCGCTAGCGATATCCAAACACTCTTCCAGTGTCATGACCTCCGGCTGGGAGCCCTTCGGCAACTTAAAGTTGTCCTTTCCAATTTTCAGATAGGGCCCGTACCTGCCATTCAGGAGTTGTACATCCGGACGTTCACTGAAAGACCGAATGACCTTACTTGCATCGCTGTCCTTTTTGGAATTGATCAATTCAAGCGCCTCTTCGAGCGAAATATGCAACGGATCTGTTCCTTTAGGAATTGAAACGAACGTTTTACCGTGTTGTACGTACGGACCAAATTTCCCGCTGTTGACCCTAATTACGACTCCCTCAAGTTCACCAAGTTCTCTGGGTAATTTAAAAAGTTCAAGCGCCTCATCCAACGTGATAGTGCCGATGCTTTGATCCGTCTTTAACGATGAAAAAAGCGGTTTTTCTCCGTCTTTCAGCTCATCCCCGATCTGGATCATGGGCCCGAACCGACCGAATCGAGCTATAACTGTTCTTCCTGATCTCGGATCGATACCAAGCTCTCTTTCACCGGTTACTCTCTCCGAATTTTTGAGAGTGTCATCCACATTTTGGTGGAAAGGGTCGTAAAAATCGTGGATCATTTTAGTCCATTCAATCAAACCTCGGGCGATCTCATCAAATTCATGTTCGACTTTAGCCGTGAAATGATAATCCATGATCCGTTCAAAATGTTCCATGAGAAAATCATTCACCAGAATACCGATATCGGTTGGTGAAAGTTTGTTCTTTTCTTTTCCGGTGGTCTCTATTTTCGTTTCCGCAGAAACCTGACCTGATATCAACCTCTTTATGATATAGGACCTTTCCTCGCCTTCCCTTTCCTTTTTCTCGACATAGCCTCTCTTCTGGATAGTGGAAATGGTAGGTGCGTAAGTAGAAGGCCTCCCTATACCAAGTTCTTCGAGCTTCTTCACCAGTGATGCTTCCACATAACGGGAAGGCGGTCTCGTGAATCGTTGTGTTGCAGTGATCTCCAATGCGTCTAATCTTTCTCCTACTGCCACATCGGGAAGCAATTCCTGTTGTTCTGAATCATCTTCTTCTTCGGTCGTAGACTCGAGGTACACCTTCAAGAACCCCTCGAAGCGAATCACCTCGCCTTTGGCTGTGAAATGCCGCTTATTTTCTCCTGAAATACCAATTTGAACAATGGTTCTTTCCAACTCAGCATGGGACATTTGAGAAGCAATACTTCTCTTCCAGATCAGTTCGTACAAGCGCTGTTCATCGCGCTCCCCAGAGATACTATGCACTGAAAAATCTGTGGGGCGAATGGCCTCATGCGCCTCTTGAGCACCTGAGCTTTTTGTTTTATATTTCGTTGGCTTTGAGAAATCTTGTCCGTAAGCTCTGATGATCTCATCCTTCGCTCCGTTGACAGCCGTATCACTTAGGTTCACAGAGTCGGTCCGCATGTAGGTGATCTTTCCCGATTCATACAAACGCTGCGCGACAGTCATCGTTCTTGAAACGGAGAATCCCAGTTTCAAACTAGCCTCTTGTTGCAGTGTTGAAGTTGTGAAGGGTGCTGCCGGTGATTTCGTGACCGGTTTCTTTTGTACGTCCTCTACCGTGAAATCTGCGCCTACCGCAGTTGAAAGAAATGCGTCAACTTCTGCCTCGTTGGAGAACTGGTCAGATAATTCCGTTTTCAGCTTTCCCTTTGCTGCCTTAAACGAACCATTGACCCTAAAAAAAGTTTCCGAACGGTGTTTTTCGATCTCCCTCTCGCGTTCAACGATGAGTCGAACAGCTACAGACTGCACCCGGCCTGCGGAAAGATTTGGTTTCACTTTTTTCCACAATACCGGTGAGAGCTCAAAACCTACGATTCGGTCAAGAACCCTCCTCGCCTGTTGAGCGTCAACCAACTCCTTATTTATCTCTCTGGGATTTTCAATGGCTTTCAATATGGCCTGCTTCGTGATCTCGTTGAAGGTGATACGCTTAGTGTCCTTTTTCTTCAGCTCCAATACCTCGTAGAGGTGCCAGGAGATAGCCTCCCCCTCGCGGTCCTCATCGGTTGCGAGCCAGACCGTCTCGGCCTCCTTAGTCAGTTTCTTCAGTTCGCTGATCACTTGCTTTTTGTCAGCTGTCACCTCATAGTTAGGAGCGAAATTGTTTGCAATATCGATCGAAAGACCTTTGGTTGAAAGATCCCGCACATGACCAAAGCTTGATCGTACAGCGAAATCCTTTCCTAGGTATCCTTCGATGGTCTTCGCTTTTGCTGGAGACTCAACGATCACGAGATTCTTTGGCATATTTTCTTTTTTTAGATGGTAGGCAGTTGAATTAGTCGGACAAAATAAGCAGATTTAGAAACAATCTCCAAAACGAATGGTTCGATTGAATTTAGGGTGAATGGCTTTTAACCATAGGTTAAAGAAAATTCGATCACATTGTACTTAAATAAAGGTGTCCTCATTCTGTTACTTTTAGAAATTAATAACTGACAATTTGACACACTTTTCTTTTTAGCTACTTTTGCAAACTATTCATAACGATGCTTAACAAAGATGGAAGGGCAGAATAAAGTGATCGATGAGGGACGTCAGGGAGAAGCGCTGATCGTTGAGGGAAACCCTACGGGGTCGAAAAAGCTGTATCTGGAAAGTTACGGTTGTCAGATGAACTTTTCTGATAGTGAGGTCGTGGCTGCTATCATGAATGAGAATGGCTACTCCACGACACGTAATGTGGAGGAAGCAGATATCGTACTGATCAATACGTGTTCGATTCGTGACAATGCAGAGGCACGTGTGAGACACCGTTTAGGAGACTTCAAGAAAAAGAAAGCAGAAAATCCTCATCTCGTTGTGGGTATTTTGGGGTGTATGGCTGAACGACTCAAGAAATCATTACTTGAAGAAGAAAAGTTGGTTGATATTGTTGCCGGTCCAGATGCTTACCGAGACCTGCCCAACCTGGTTGAAGAGGTCGGTACCGGACAGAAGGCGGTGAACGTACTGTTGTCACGGGACGAAACTTATGCTGACATTTCACCTGTGAGACTGGATCAGGGAGGTATAACTGCATTCGTGACCATCATGCGCGGTTGTGACAATATGTGTTCTTTCTGCGTTGTGCCGTTCACAAGAGGACGGGAAAGGTCAAGGGATCCTCACACCATTGTTAACGAGTGCAGAGATCTTTTCAAGAAAGGATACCGGGAGGTGACGCTGCTTGGTCAGAATGTAGATAGCTACCGCTGGAACATGACCTCAAAAGGAGAGATCAAAGATGAAACTCAGCCGACAACTAATTTCGCTCAATTAATGGAAATGGTTGCCCTCGTGTCACCGGATCTCAGGGTACGATTCTCAACCTCACATCCGAAGGATATGACGGACGATGTGCTCGAGATCATGGCCAAATACGAGAACATCTGCGAATACATCCATCTTCCTGTTCAATCTGGTAATACGGAAGTATTGTACCGTATGAATCGTGGGTACTCCAGAGAATGGTATCTTGAGCGGATTGATGCTATCAAAAGGATCATCCCAGACTGTGCTATATCCACAGATGTTATTTCAGGATTCTGCGGAGAAACTGAGGAGGAACATCAAGATACACTTTCCTTAATGGATAAAGTGAAGTATGATTTCGCCTACATGTTCAAATACTCAGAACGTCCGAAAACTCTTGCCGAAAGGCGATTCAAAGATGACGTTCCGGATGAGACAAAAGGACGGCGTCTCACCGAGATTATTAATAAGCAGACGCAGCATTCTCTCGACTCGAACCGAGCACAACTTGGAAAGATCCAAAAGGTATTGGTAGAAGGTCCGTCCAGAAAATCAGAGGAACACTTTTGTGGGCGGAATACGAGGAACAGTATGGTAGTTTTCCCGAAAGGAGATGTACAGAAAGGTGAATATGTTCTTGTGAAAATAACCGATTGCACCTCAGCGACTCTCCTCGGCGAAGTAGTAGAGCGTTGTCAACCTAATTTCTGAGACACATGAACCTGCTACCGGTAAAACAACGTTTTGGGATCATAGGAAATGCTCCATTATTGAACAGGGCGCTGGAAGTGGCCATTCAAGTGGCTCCAACGGATATTTCTGTTCTGGTTACGGGTGAGAGCGGTACCGGTAAGGAGATCATTCCGCAGGTGATCCACCATCTCAGTTCACGAAAACATGGCGAATACATTGCCGTGAACTGCGGGGCCATTCCGGAAGGCACGATAGACTCTGAACTTTTTGGACATGAAAAAGGATCGTTCACAGGCGCTCATGGCAGCCGTCAAGGATATTTTGAGGTAGCTAATGGAGGAACGATATTTCTCGATGAGGTGGCCGAGCTCCCTATGCAAACACAGGTCAGATTATTGCGCGTGCTGGAAACCGGCGAGTTCATCCGAGTTGGCTCTTCGAAAGTTATAAAGACCAATGTACGGGTTGTGGCAGCAACGAACGAAAATATGCAACGTGCAATAGCTTCGGGAAAATTCAGGGAAGACCTCTTCTACCGCTTGAGCACGGTTCCAATAGCGCTTCCACCGCTGCGCTCACGTCAGGAAGACATTCACCTTTTATTCCGAAAATTCGCAAATGACTTCGCTGACAAGTACCGAATGCCAGCAGTTAAGTTGAATGATGATGCAGTTC